>JANWWR010000103.1 GCA_025055835.1 Gemmatales bacterium
CGGGTGGCCGCTGCCGCTCTTCCCGACAGGAGGCACACGGGCAATTACTGCGGAGGTTCGACCAGGTGTGGCGGCTGACGTGGCCGTCGCTCCAATCGATAAGCAAAACGTCGTCGCCTTCTTTGCGAAGCCGCACGGGCCGTAGCTGCGGGCTGGTGGTACTCATGATCGGCATTCCCGGGCATCGGTCGGGACACCGCATACGCGTCTGGTTTCTGAATAGATTATTACCTGGACCCAAGCTCGCCGACCGGTTTCACGGAGAGGACACCATGCTTTCCAAGGGATGCCGCCTGGCAGTCTGTCTGCTCATCCTGCACGGTCCGTTGCCCCTGCGGGCCGACGAACCATTCCAACGGCTTGGTGACTGGCAGCCCGTCTTTCGCGGCATCGACCTGCTTCGGCTGGAAGCCCGCCAACCGCGGTTGATGCACGGCTACGTCTTGCGGATCGACCTGCAAGCTCCGGGCATCCGCTTTCTGGCCACGCCGGACAACGGCGACAAGCCGGGCCACACCGACGGACTGAAGACGAGCACCTTCCTCAGCCGATTCGGCTGCCAGGCAGCCATTAATGCCGCCCCGTTCAGTCCCATTCATGCTGAAGAAGGACTGCCGCAAACCATCAGCGGCCTGACGATTTCCCAGGGAAAGGAAGTTTCGCCGCCCGACCCGAAATTCCCGGCTCTCTTGATCCGCAAGGGTCTTCGGGTCCAAATCGCCGCTCCGCCCTTCGACTTGACCGAGGTAGAAACCGCTGTGGCCGGGTTTCAGATCGTCCTCAAGAATGGTCAAATCATCACGGAGGGACGGGACGTGCATCCGCGCACCGCGGCAGGAATCTCCTCAGATGGCCGCTATCTTTTCCTGTTGGTCATTGACGGAAGACAACCGGGATACAGTCTTGGGGCGACGACGCGAGAAATCGGCGAATGGCTGAAAGCCCTCGGAGCATCAGACGGGATCAATCTCGACGGTGGGGGCACGACCACACTGGTGCTGGCCGATCCCGACGGAAAACCGCGGATTGTCAATCGGCCGATTCACGCCGGGATTCCCGGAAGGGAAAGGGTTTCGGCCAGTCATTTGGGCGTATTTGCCGACCCGCTTCCGAAGCAGCCCTAAGTAAGGAAGTAAGGGCGGAAACGGAAGAGTGGACAGGGCCGGGGTCGAACCGGCGACCTAAGGATTTTCAGTCCTTCGCTCTACCAACTGAGCTACCTGTCCGGACTCTCTCCTAGTCTATGCGTCTGCGATCGGGGAACAAGAGCAGAGAAAAGAACGAAGGGCCTTCCTCCTGCCCGAAGGCCCTTCCTCCCGGCACGGACTGGGATTTGCCCCGGATTGGCCGTCGAATCCAATTCTTGCCGAACAGGACAGCAGATCGTTTTCCCGCAGGGCCTGTTGCGGAATAGCCCGAAAACTAGTCCGTCGTGACTGCCGTCGGATGCCCGACTCGACGACGCAGTCGGCGCACGCTCAGACCCACAACTGTGGTACCGACGGCAAAGGTCAACACGGTCGCCGGCTCCGGAATGACCACGTCCCCGACATTGACTCGAATCGCCGATTGGCCGAGCAGGTTTCCACTGGTATCGTATGCCCGCAGCGCAAAGGTGTAAGAGCCGTTTGCATTGGGATCAAAGGGCACGCTCGGTGGAAAGACCGAGAAAAGCGGACCGATAGAAGGCGTTGACAAAAACGAGAACATATTGTTGTAGGAGTCTTGAAGCACGCTACCGGGTAAGAGAGGGATGTTGCCGACAATGCGCCCGTGGTCTGTTTCGTCCGTGAAATAGCCGGGATCAAAGTCATAAAGCAACTCAAAACGCGCCGGTTGGGAATTCATTGCCAAGCCGACGTAGAAGGCGAAGTTCCATGTGGCCCCGAGAATCGCACTCGGGTTGGGTGGCGGGGAAGGATTGCCAAAGTTCGCCCCAGGCGAAGCAAAGAAAGTTCCAGCCCCGTCGTTGGTCAGCGGAGGATTGAAAAACCGGCCATGCGCGGTCAGGCCCAGAGTGATGTTGTAGCCACCGCTAGTAATTCGAGTGATCGCGACGGCATTGTTGGGAATGCCAGTGCCCCCAAACGTTGCCCCGGATAACGTGCCAAAGGTGTCAAAGGTCGGTGAAATCGGAGCTGCCTCGGCGACCTTTCCCCCAAAAGCTAAAACGATGGCAATTCCGATGGCAGCAAGATAATAGCGAGACGGATTTTGCAGGAATCTGTCCGGGCTGGCCGACGTTCGTTCCATAATTTGCTCTCCTTCTGGCCCTTGGAATGGCAATGTTCGTTCACGCCACATTGCAATTTCTGTGCCGGAAGAGCTTTTCGATTGCTTCCAAGTGCTGCCCATATCAAAAGCGCAAGGAAATGCGTCTTGTGTGCAGATGGAAAAGATGGTGAGCGTTCTTTAGAGTAAGCAGAAGTTAACAGATGTTAATTCATGAATTCATGCTCGGAAACAAATCTTGATATTTCCTGAAGGGAAAGGCAACCGGAAGACGACAGGCAACCCATTGTTGTGAGATTCATCGATTCCGTGGCTCGGGTTACCCCATGCGAGGTATGGAGGAAGCCTCGTGCGATTCAATAAAGGCGGCGGCCACAGTCCACGCAGAACATCCGTGACTCCGTGATCAGCAAACCGACCCAGCAAAGCGGGAAGAAAAGGATCAGCAGGACAACAAACAGGATCCACCCGCCTTCAGAGATAACGGTCCTAGTCACCGGCTGGGAAGTGCTTCCGCAGTAATCGCAGTGGACGGCTTTACGGGGCCTGGGAGCCGGTCTGTTATGCGCGTGGTGTCGATGGGCTCGGTAACATTGTGCTGAGCAGAATAAGGAACCGCAGTCGGGACAAGTCTGGACTCGGTGCGCCTCGCTGATGTCCCTCCCACACTCCAGACACGCTGCTCTGGGAGGGGCTAGGTGTTCGGAATGCTCATCCCATTCAACCTCCTCCATGTCGGATTGTGCACTTGGTCCATCCGATCTCTCCAAGGATCTTCTTTCGAGGGGGACGGAGGGAACGTCGCTCGAGGCCAGTATGGTCTTGTTGATCGCAGGCAACTGCGACGTTGCCGGCGGCTGAGGAATCTGGAGCCGCTGCTGGCAGGTGGGGCAATTGAGCTTCTGTCCGGCGTAACTCGAAGGTGACTCCAGCAGTTGGCCGCACCTTGGGCATGTGTACCGGATCATGGTCTCTGGGGACGCAAGAACCGTCTTATTGGGAGCAGCAGGTGACGCCGATGCTGGGGCGGAAGCCGCCGAGGACACCGTAGAACAGACGGGACATTTCGCCGGTTTTCCAGGAGTCATCGGATAGTGGGCTTTACAGTTTGGGCACTCGGTATATTGAAGCATTTTCTGCTCCTAGAAACGGGGGCCCTTGCTTAACGATGAGGATGAGCGTGAAAACGATGCTCTCGAAAGCATCTGGCTGAACAGAACACGGCTGAACAGTCAGGACACGTTTGCACGCGCGGACGGCCGGAAATATCGACGCCACATTCCAAACAATGTTCCTCCCGGATACTTCCGCTACCGGAGCTGATTGAGTCTTTCCGTCTGCGTTTTTTAGGCTTTGGTGCCGCCTGGGACTGACCGGAATCAAAGGGTTGGACAAGCTGAACAGGCGGGTGAACGAGCTTTACCGGGACCTGCGGTTGAGGCGGTGTACCTGGAATCTGGAGCCGCTGCCCGCATTGAGGACAAGATACTTTCTGCGCAGCCATTTCGGGAGGAGACTGGAGCGTCGCGTTGCACGAAACACAGCGGAAATGGATGGAGTTAGGCAGTGACGACGACGCTGCACGGGTTGCCGCAATCTGCTCCACGGAGCAAGGCGAAGTGCGAAGATGCCTTTCCGTGCGAGACCCGCACTGGAATTGGCGGGAGCAGCCCGGACAAACGACCGGCTTGCCAAGCATCGATTCCGCGACGCGGCACCGGTGGTTGCAGTGGGGGCAGACAACATTCATGAACATAAGCCGACCCTTGGCCTTTCGCTGAATGACCGATCTGGCTCGCGGTGATCAACGACTCATGCGGCGGTCGACCAGCCTCCTTTCTTCTACCCAGACTATCTTGCGATGTCAAACAGGATGTGGTACTGGCGGGGTTTCCCGTCGTAGTCCGACCCGGCCCGGACACGCAACATTCAAAACAGAGTCCGCAAACTTGACTGGTTGATTCATGGGTGGTAAGGTCGTCCAAAGTTCTTCCGACGCAGGTACCGGTAAACAGCGGACTTGTTGCAGTAGGTAGCAGTGGTTTAAATGTTCCGAGACTTCGTGATGGCCTGACGGACTCGAAAGCCTTCGATTCACGGGTTATGAATGTGACCTGGCCAGAAGCCTGAACTGCATGGGGTTGAAGGAACATCCCGCGACACGGGCCTAGCTGTCAAGGTCGGGACGTATTGGAGAACACGACAAGTTGACGCTATCTCACCAGACGATTTGGAATAATAGAGAAGAAAGCTTAGCCCTTTGCCTTTGAGGTACTCCCGTAATGAGGTGCTCTTATGGTGCAGTACTCCACCTGTCCCAAATGCCAAGCATTTTTTCCGACCCCAGCAGGAGACCGGAAGGTGTGTCCGTCCTGCTCTACCGTTCTTCCAGAATCGGAGTCATCGGGAACCGGATCGCCATCCCCTGCTAACCGAACCATCCTGGCTGAAACCGAACCGACCATCCGATACATGTGTCCCCGGTGTCGGCAAACCCTTGAATCCCCTGCGAGTTTTGCGGGTCAAAAACTGAACTGTCCCCACTGCGGCCAGCGCCTTCAAATACCCACTTCGGTTTCAGTCCAACAACCCCCAATCAACAAAACCATACTCGCTCCTACGGAGCCGATGGGCGGCACCACGCAGGCTGGCACATCAGCTCCTCAACGCAATCAACCATCCGCCAGCCCCAATGCGTCGTTTTCCACACCAAATCGCTCAGAACAGATTTCGGGCAGAACCGAAACTTGTCTTGAATGCGGCCGCGATATTTCCATGCAACAACGCATTCAAACGTGTCCCGATTGCGGTGCCATGTTGTGCTGCGCTCACTGTTATCGCATGCACCACTCCCACTCCCACGCCAAGCCGACCGTCGCGCCACCGCCTCCGCCGCCACAACCCTACGTGGAGCCGCATCGGGGAGCCCTCATTCTGACCCTGGCCATCCTCGGCCTGCTGATTTGCTGGCCTTTGAATATCGTCGCCTGGGTAATGGCTGCTGGCGACTTACAGAAGATGCGTCATGGCACTATGGATCCGAGTGGGAAGGATCTAACACAGGCGGGAATGATTATAGCAATCGTCGGAACCATCCTTTGGATAGTATGGATATTTATTTTTATAATATTTCGTCCATGAATGAAGCACAGATAGAAAGCATTAACTTTTCATATTTTACAGATTAAGGAACAGAAGATTACATGATTAATGTTACAATATACTTTACATAGCAAGATTGCCCTGCTCATCGCGAAGAAGAACCACAGCTAGGAGCAGGGCGATGGTGAGCAACAGCCCGCCGCCGAAGAAGGGCCAGGCTGCGTGCGGATTGGCCTGACTGCCATACAGGAGATTGCCCATGAGCGGGCCAAGAATTCGGGCTATGGCCGAGGCCGCCTGATTGACACCCAGCACCTCGCCCTGGCGCAGAGCACTGGTCCGGCGAGAAATCAGGGCCTGTGCCGACGGGGTCAAAAACGCGAAGCCCGAAACAGCCACAGCCAACGTTCCCAGCACGATCGCCAGGGACCCATTGGCCAGAGTCCCTTGCACTTCTCCCGTGGGTGAGACCGTTTCAACAAATTGCAGAGAGTGTGTCACCACGGTGCCACCCATGACGATCAGTCCCAAAAGCATGAGACTGACCCCC
>JANWWR010000118.1 GCA_025055835.1 Gemmatales bacterium
GTCCGTGGCCCGCAGCCCGTCGCCTTGCAGACCCAGATCATTCGGCAGCGTGTCGAAGTCGTTGGTGTTGGCGGTGGTGCGGGTCAGGATCACGTCGGCGTTCATGTCGATGAGGACGATGCCGCCGTTGTGATTGTTCGAGAAGTTGCCGATGCTGTCGGTCAGCGTCCCCAAGGCCCGGTTGATGAATATCCCCCGTCCACCACGGCCCTGGAAGGCGCCGCTTGGAGCCGCCCGGTTGCTGCTGGCGCTGACGCCGACCGGATTGTTGGTCGGGTTCAGCACGACGGCATTGACGTTGAACAGGTTGATGCCGTCGCCACCCAGCGGAGCACTCGGGCCAAGGTAGCGGCCGTTGTTGTTGAAGGTGCTGTTGCCGCCGAAGTTGCTGATCGTGATCGTGCCCGTGATGTTGCTGGCCTCGAAGCCGTTGTTGCCGTTGTCGTTGACGGTCACGGCCGTCAGCGTCACGGTGCCGCTGACCAGTTCCAGGTCGATGCCGTCCCCGGTGCCGTCGCCCAGACCCGTCACCTGCCCGTTGAAGGAGAAATTCCCGCCGTCGATGGTCACGGAGCCGGCGACATTGCGGATGAACACGCCGTCATCACTGTTGTTCGACGCGTTGGTTTGGAAGACCAGACCGCTGGATGCCGCCAACAGCACATTACCCCCGACGCCGTCCACGCTCACGCCGCGGAACTGCCGTTCCTGAGGCGAACCCAGAGTGGCGTTCAAGCGGCCGCCGAGGATCGTCAGGTTGCCGCCGATGGCCACCAGGTCGCTGTCCACGCCGTCCAGGGCCTCGAAGCCCGCACCGGAGTTGTTTGTGTCGAAGTCGTTGTTTTGCAGCACCGGACGGGTCAGGTGGACGTCGCCGGTGATGTCCACGACGCGGATGCCGCTGTTGCCGTTGTTGGTGTACCGGCCGTCGATGTCGGTCAGGCGGTTGGCGGTAATGATCTCCATGCCGGCATCGGCGTTGCGGTCGGCCACGATGCCGACTCCGGTGACGCCGCCGCGCAAGTCAATGATGTTGACATTGCGGAGCGTCAGACCGTCGCCGGTTGAGAAGGCTTGGCCGTTCAGGTTGAACGTGGAAACTTGCGTGGCGTTGCCGCTGCGAATGGTCAGCGTGCCCGGAATGGCCAGCGCCTCCAGGCCCGATTCGCCGTTGCTGTTGGCCTGGATGTTGAAAATGTCCACGTTTCCGACGGCGGTCGAGCCGACGCCGAACAGGCTGATGTCGATGCCATCGCCGAAGTTGTTCGAGAAACTGCCGCGGTCGATGTACACCTCGCTGAAGGTGATGTCGGCCGCCGCCTCGATGCGGATGCCGTCACCGCGGTTGAAGTTGGCCTGCGTGATTTGAAGCTGGCCGAGCGAATTGACGTAGTTGGTGAAGCGGACCGTGCCCTGCACCCCCAGGATTCGCACGCCATCCACTTGCCGCTGATAAGGATCGCCGGAGTAGGGACTTGTCCCGAAATTGCAGCCCTCGAAGCGGACGTCGCCGCGAATGGCGTGCAGGTCGGAATCAAAACCATCGAAGGCGACGAAGCCGCTGCCCGTGCCGGACACCTGATCGAAGTTGTTGTTAATGGACGTGACATTCACCAGATGAACGTCGCCGTTGACGTCTTCCAGGCGGATGCCGTTCTCGGCGTTGTTTTCGTAAATGCTGTTGGTGTCCGAGAAGCGGGTGACATTGGTGAGGTTGACGCCAGCACCGTTGACCTGATTCTTGGCACTGATGCCGCGGAGGCGAACGCCAACCAAAGCGTTCGTGATCGTGTTGGCCTCCACGCCGTCGCTCAAGTTCGAGAGCAGATGCACGTCAGTCATCGACAGAGCACCGCTCAGGGTGATGCGGACGCCGTCGCCGTTGAAGTTGCGGATCACCATGCCGTCCACAATCAAGCGAGCGACGTTGTTAGCGGTGAAACCGCTGACGTTGCCAGCGACCGACCCATCAAGGATGACGGCAGGCACGGCAGGCGAAATGTCTGTACTAGGCACATAACCGCTCTGCGTCTTGCCGTCGATGATCAGGGCTTCCGTAATTGTCGGAAAGGGAAACAGTGACGACGGTTGGATGACTTCCTGACCCGCGGGCAGGTTGAACGTGATGATGTCCTCGCCGGCGGTGGCGTTGGCATCCAAGAGGGCCTGCCGCAGCGAACCGGCTCCTGTCGGCGCGTTATTCGTCACCGTGAAAATAGCCGGTAGGATGCGAGTCTCGAGGTGTTCCAACCGGGGACGAAAGCCGACGGCTCGGGTTTGCTTCCTGGACTTGCGCTGGGAACGCCCAGAAGGACGACGCATCAGAGTTTTGAGAAACCGGGACCAGGATGAACGAAGCATAGACGGTCTCCAAGGGGGGTCCGGCTGGACGCACGACCCGCCCCGCTGGAGCGGAGTCGGCGATCCGCAGAATAACGCGAATCATGAATAACGAAGATGCACCGCCCGGCTGGGATTAGCGGGCATTCGATTCCATGTTGTCTCCCGACCGCAGGATCCTTGCCCATCCTTTGGCCGTTCACAACAGGTTGCGGTGCCGCAGAGTCGGCTTGGGAAACGCTGAGGCAGACCCTACCTGTTCCGATAACGCGGAGAATATAATGACTGGCAAAAACGGTTGCAAAGGAAAAATGGGAAAATTTCGAAAATTCTTTTTGACCCGCTTTTCCCTGTCATCTCACAAATCCGCTACAGGCGGGATTTCCCGTGTTTTTGCCTCAAAAATCTGGCCTGAACTGAGAGCGATCACCAGCGAAAGCGAGGACGTGCTTCAGGGTTGACAATCCACTCGGCGGGCCACTCCCCGCGGCTCAGCAGGACCACCGCCCGAGCCGCCAGCACAGCCATGTCCATCACCGAGCGTTCATCCACTCCGGCAGTGTGCGGCGTCATGACCACGTTGTCGAAGGCGAAAAGCGGGCTTTCCCGGCAAGGCTCATTTTCGAAGACGTCCAAGGCCGCTCCGCCGAGCCGACCGCTCCGAAGTGCTTCGACCAGATCGGCCTCGCAGACCAGACCGCCGCGGGCCGTGTTGATGAGAAAGGCCCCCGGTTTCATCTGGCGGAGGGTTTCCCGATTCATGAGGTGGCGGGTTTCGGAAGTCAGGGGCAGGTGCAGGGAAACCCAATCGCTCTCGGCCAGAAGTTTCTCCAGGGAGCATAGCTCGATGCGATGTTGGGCCACGAAATCGAGGTCGGGAAACGGCTCGTAGGCCAGCACCCGCAACTGAAACGCCGATGCCCGCTGGGCGACCGCCTTGCCGATCCGGCCAAGACCAACGATGCCGAGAGTACCGCCGCGGATCGGCGTGGTGTGTCGGCGGCTCCACACACCGCTGCGGAGCAAGCGGTCCTGCCGGGCGACTTCCTTGGCCAGGGAAAGCATGAGGGCGTACACATGCTCAGCCACCGCGTCATGATTGGCTCCGGGCGTAATGGTCACGACGACGCCCCGCTCGCTAGCCGCTTCGAGATCGACGGCATCGTAGCCGACGCCGACACGGGCAATGACTCGCAGCTGCGGACAGGCTTCGAGAACCCGCCGGGTGTATGGCTCCGACCCGGCCAGCACCGCGACCTTGCCGGGCAGCCAGTGGAGCAATTCCTCTTCGGTCAACTGCTGCGTCAGGCCGGTGAAAACCGGCGTGAACCCTCCTTCGCGGAGAATGTCCAGGTAAGGGCCTTTTCCGGTGAGCGTAGTCGGTCCAATAAGCACTTCCGGCATGAAAACCTCGTCATAATCGCTTCAATCGGTTACCCCGAGATGGGCCGGTGATGGCAGCTCAGGTTCGGGGAAGGTTATGCTATCGGTCGGCTTATCGCTGGAAACCGCTGAAAACTGGTTAAGCCGTCTCGATTTCTCCCAGGCACGAATTTCGCGGGTTTTGGGTTGAAGGGCCATGAAGGCACGATTAACATTACTTTACAGTGACCGAAGTACGGTTACGTGCTGGGGTTGAAACCGTTGGTCAATTCTCGGTTTCCAGCCCGGCAACCGTCTCCCATAGATGGTCTTGTTCAGGGACTCGCAACCGTTCGACCTTGTCGTGGATTCGGCGGAAATGACGCGGGCGCTGAACGGGAATCCATGCTGACGAGACAGACCGATCAACGCTTCAGGAACCGAAGATCGGGCCATGATCCTCTTCGGGCTGATTTGGGTTAGTCTGGTGATGCTGGGTGCGATCGGCGTGCTGATCGCGCTGCGATCCGACTTTCGCCCGGGTCTGGTTTGTGCGGGTCTGACTCACCCCTCCCGACGAACTGCCCCGGCGCGAAACGTCCCCGAGGTCCGCTGTGCTTCGCCGCCTGGCGGCAAGCGTTGCCGGGCCTTTGGACGGACGGGGTACTCGGATCATCGGTTTTCCTGGTTGGCTCCTTTCACCGGCTGCTGCCGCCTGACCGCGTGGTGGGAACCTGATTCTCGAGGTTTCCGCATCGGCTTGCCGTCCACGGATTCCGTTCTCCGCTTGCACGGGACGGGCTGAAGCCCCGTTTCTGACGCAGGCAAGCCTCTCTCCGCCGCTTCCCATCAGGAGCGTCCCGGTGCGACTCCCTTGGAAAGGAGCGTCGCCTTGGAACTGCTCTACTACGCCTTGGCGGGCGTGGTGGGTCTGGGGCTGGGTTTCGGCGTCGCCCGGCTCGTGGACCAGGTGCGTAAAAACAATGCCCGTCGTGATGCCGAGAAAATCCTCAATCAAGCACGCATCGACGCCGACAACCTGCGGCGTGACGCCGAGCTGCGGGCCAAGGACGAGATCCTGAAACGCCGCGAAGAGTTCGACAACGAAATGAACAAAGCCCGCAATGAACTGCGGGAGCAGGAACGCCGTCTGGAGAAGCGTGAAGAAACCCTGGAGCAAAAGTCGCTGATGATCCAGAAGAAGGATCGTGCCTTGGAGATCATCAGCAAGAAGCTGGCTGACAAGCGGGAGGCTTTGGCCAAGCGCAGCAAGCACCTCGAGGAAACCATCGCCAAGCAGACGGAAGAACTGCATCGCATCAGCAACCTCAGTCGGGAGCAGGCGGAGCAGATGCTGATGTCCCGGCTCGAGAAAGAGCTGGCCACCGAGTTGGGCGAGCGGATCAAGAAGCACGAGGAACGGATCAAGGCCGTCGCCGAGGAGAAGGCCCGGGAGATCGTCGCCACCGCCATCCAGCGCTACGCGGCGGCCCACACCGCCGACACCACCGTCAGCACCGTGGACATTCCCAATGACGACATGAAGGGCCGGATCATCGGCCGGGAAGGCCGCAACATCCGCACCTTTGAAAAGATCACCGGCGTGGACGTGATCGTGGACGATACTCCGGGCGTGGTCGTCGTCAGCGCCTTCGACAACGTCCGTCGGGAGATCGCCCGCATCGCACTCAAGAAACTGATCGAGGACGGCCGCATCCACCCTGCCCGCATCGAAGAAGTGGTTAACGAAACCCGGGAGGAAATGGAACGGCACATCATGGAGGTGGGCAAGCAGGCGGTTCTGGAGGCCAACGTCGGCCATGTCCACGAAAAGCTCGTGCAACTGCTTGGCCGCCTGAAGTTCCGCACGAGTTACAGTCAAAACGTGCTTCTGCACAGTCTGGAAGTGGCCCATTTGTGCGGGCTGATGGCGGAGGAACTGGGACTGGACGGCAAGCTGGCCCGCCGCTGCGGATTGCTGCACGACATCGGCAAGGCCGCCGATCACGAAATGGAAGGCGGACACCCCCAGATCGGGGCCGAGCTGGCCAAACGCTACGGCGAAACCCGGCCCGAGGTGCTGCACGCCATCCTTGGCCATCATGACGACATCCGCGTGGACCACATCTACACGGTGATTGTCGCCTCCGCCGACGCCATCTCTGCCGCCCGGCCCGGTGCCCGCCGGGAGACTTTGGAGAAGTACATCAAGCGGCTGGAGGAACTGGAAGCGCTGGCGATGGGCTTCCCCGGCGTGGAGCAGGTCTTCGCCATCCAGGCGGGACGGGAGATTCGTGTCATCGTCAACTCCGAGAAGATCAACGACGCGGCGGCTCAGAAACTGGCTCGAGACATCGCCCAGGCCATCGAGGAACAACTGAACTACCCCGGCGAGATCAAAGTTACCGTGGTCCGGGAGACTCGGGCGGTGGAGATTGCCCGCTGAGGCAAACCGGCTAGGAAGAAGAGCGGAGACGGACGTCGGCCCCAGGAGCGCGAAGGATGGACAACCAGCGACCCAAGTTTTACCTGACCACCGCCATCGACTATCCCAACAGCCGCCCGCATATTGGTACTGCCTTCGAGAAGATCGGGGCCGACGTCCAGGCGCGCTACCGCCGCATGGAAGGCTATGACGTGCATTTCGTCATGGGAAACGACGAAAACACGATCAAGGTCGCCAGGCGGGCCGCCGAGCTAGGCATGGACGTAAAAGCCTACTGCGACGACATGGCCCGTCAGTTCCGCGAAGTCTGGGATGCCCTCGACATCAGTTACGATGAGTTCGTCCAGACCAGCGAGCCGCGGCACCACCGCTGCGCCACCGCCTTCGCCCAGAAGGTGTACGAGAACGGCTACTTGTACAAGGGCGTGTACGAGGGCTGGTACTGCGAGGGCTGCGAGGCATTCAAGACCGAATCGGACATCAAGGAAGGCGGCGGATTGTGTCCCAATCACAAGACACCGCCCGTTCGCCGCACGGAACCGACGTGGTTCTTCGCCCAGTCGAGGTTTCAGGAGCGGCTGTTGAAACTCTACGAAGATCGACCAGACTTCATCCAGCCGGAGAGCCGACGCAACGAGATGCTGTCCTACGTTCAGGGCGGCTTGCAGGACGTCAGCATTACCCGGATCGGCCAGAGCTGGGGCATTCGTCTTCCGTTCGATCCGGAATTCACCATCTGGGTCTGGTTCGACGCCCTGCTGACGTATCTGACCGGCATCGGCTACGCCACGGACGATGCCCGGTTCGAACGCTGGTGGCCGGCAGACATCCATTTCATCGGCAAGGACATCACCCGCTTCCACTGCGCCTTGTGGCCAGCCATGCTGCTGGCCGCCGGGCTGGAGCCGCCGCGAATGGTCTTCAGCCACGGCTTTGTTTACAACAAGGGCGGCAAGATCAGCAAGTCGCTCGGCAATGTCGTCGAGCCGATGGACGTGATCAGCAAGTTCAACTCCGAAGCGTTCCGCTACTACTTCCTGCGGGAGTGTCCCTTTCCCGGCGACGGCGATTTCACGTGGGAGCGCTTCACGGACCTGTACAACGCCGATCTGGCGAACAACCTCGGCAACCTCTACAGCCGCGTCGTCACCCTCATCCTTCGCAATTTCTCCGGGGAACTGGCCGACACCCGCCACCTGGAACCCGGAGAGATTTACAAGGACGTGGATGTCGAGGAAACGACCCGGAAGGTCCAGGACCACATCGAAAGCTGCCAGTACAATCAGGCCCTTCAGACCGTCTGGGCGCAGATTCTCGACCCGGCCAACCAGTACGCCGAGAAAACGCAGCCGTGGAGCCTGGTCAAGACGGACAAGGAAGCGGCCAAGCGGGTGTTGTTCGATCTGGTCGAATGCCTCCGCGTGGCCGCCATCCTGCTCAAACCGTTTCTCCCTCGCACCTCGGAGACGATCTACCGCAGCTTCAACTTCGCCCAGTCTTATGAAGATGTCCGCTGTGAGGACGTGTACGTTTACCCGCGCCCCGTGGCCGACCTGAAGCTGACCGCGAAACTCGATGCCTCGGGCAAGGTGCCGCCGCTGTTCCCCCGCATCGCTTGATGGGGAAGCCCTCCCGGGCCGCAGGCACGGCGATCCCTCAACGCCGAGAATGCGGTCTACTTGCTGCCGGACGGCGGCGTCACAATCGGCGTGTCCTCGGCGTTGCCCCACTCGGCCCACCCGGCGTAGTAATTCTGCACGTTCTTGGCCCCCATGAGTTCGAGGGCGAAGGCCATCACCGAGGAGCGGCCACCGGACTGGCAGTGAGCCACCGTCGGTTTATCCAGATCAATGCCGGCCTTGGCGAACAGGCGGCGAATCTCCTCGGCCGACTTGAAACGATGCGTCTTCTCGTCGAGCAGGTCAGACCATTCGAGATGCTTCGCTCCAGGCATGGCCCCGCCTCGCTTCGAGAGCTTCGTCTTGCCGCAGAACTCGTCCTCCGACCGGGCATCAACAATCTGGCAGCTCGGCTTGCTCAGGCATTCCAACACTTGATCCTTGACAGCGAGCACTTCTCTTTTGGGTTGCAACTGCACGGTCGTCGGAGCGGGGGCCGAGGTCGGCTGCGTGCTGGACGGCAGATTCGCCGCCTGCCAAGCGACCCAGCCGCCGTTCAGTAAGCGGACGTTGGTAAAGCTCCAATAGCGAAGGATCCACCAGACCCGTGCGGCGGCCACGCTCTTGGAATCGTCGTAGATGACGATCTCGGCGTCCGGTCGCAATCCCAGTTCGCCGAGGCGTTTCGCCCAGCCTTCTGTATCCGAGCCGTTACCGAAGGCTTTCGACCAGGCGGAGACATCCACCCAGCGCGCCTGGGGAATATGGCTGGTGCGGTACTTCTCCTGGGTTCGACAATCAAGGATGATCAAATCCTTGTCACTCATGCGTTGGGCCAACTCGCCCGGTTCGATCAGGAGCCTGCCGTTGGGATAACCCGTTGAATTGTCTGCCAGCAGCCATCCAGCTGTCACGATGCAGGTGCAAATAAAGGGTGTCATCGAAATTGCCTCCTGACTCGCCTAAGCCTTGGCCTCTCTGGGCCGTTCCCTCCACCGAACCATCATACCGATCCGACCCCTCATAGCCACGGTGTCGGCGATACCGGAGAAACAGGCCAATTCCGCATCAAGAGGCGGTCTGACAGGCTGGAGCCCTACGGAGAAATTGTTTGACATTTCGAAACAAACAGCTAGCCTTTGGCTCGACGCCAATCGTTCATCGAGTCTTCATGCTGATTTCATGGGGCATTTGTGGCGAATTCCTAGCATATAAACCGTCACTTAATCCGCGGTCATTTGTCGAAACCATCGGAATGCCTTGGATTCTGCACCCGGAGACTCAGTCATGAAGCGTCGTGGGTTCACGTTGATCGAGTTGCTCGTAGTCATCGCCATCATTTCGACCCTGATGGCCCTCCTGTTGCCCGCGGTGCAGAAGGTTCGTGCTGCCGCGGACAAGATGGTGTGCGGCAACAATCTGAAGCAGTTGGCGATTGCTGCCCACAACTATCACAACGATTTCAACCGTTTTCCCTCGGGAATCAACTTGCCGATCTCGACGCAGTCCGGCGCGGTCTTTCCGACCAATCCCCTGGTCACCTCGGGCCGAATCCAGGAGCCGCCGATTCCGGGCCAGTTCATTTCGATCTTCGAGGCCCTGCTGCCGTATGTGGAACAAGACAACCTGTTCAAGATGCTGGATCTGAGCCAGCGGGAATACGCCAACTGCAACGGGCCGAACTCCCCCGGTGCGCAGATCATCAAGCTCTTCATCTGCCCGTCCGACGCCCTGGATCAGAAGCGGATCAAGTACACAACTGGAGGAGTGGACTACTACTTCGGCATGAACAGCTACGGCGGTAACGGCGGAACGCGGTCGTGGTTCGTGACCAGCATGACGACCGACGGCATCTTCTGGATCAATAGCCGGGTCACGCTCCTGAACATTTACGACGGCACGAGCAACACCCTGTTCTTTGGCGAGCGGGACCATAACGAGCCGCGTTGGCGGGCGTTTCAGGAACTGGGCGGCTGGGCCTGGGCCAACTATCTGGCGGGACAGGACTATCTCTACAGCACCCCGGTGCCGATCAATTACAAGGTTCCTCCGGGCTACTCCGATCCGCCGCCTCTGGCGATCCGCGATCTGCGCGTGTGTGCGTTCGGCAGCGGGCATCCAGGCGGGGCCAACTTCAGCTTTGGCGATGGTTCGGTACGGTTCCTGACCCTGACCAGCAACGCCGATCTGCCGGTGCTCCAGGCCCTCAGCACGCGGATGAACGGTGAGCCGATCTCGGGAGATTTTTGATCCCTCGAGGCTATTCCGCTCGTTTCCCGGGTCTCAACGCAAAGGAGCAAATATCGCCATGCGTCGTTCGTCCAGTATCGTTGTTGCGACCGCGTTGGCGGTGGTGGTGATCCTTTCGGTCGGCTGCGGGCGGACGCCGCCCCAGATTGTCGAGGTCGAGGGGGTCCTTTACCTCGACGATCAACCCCTGCCGTTTGCTCAGATCGAGTTCATGCCCGAGTTGAAGCACTTCGGGGCGGAGTACAACTCGATGGCGGTGACCGATGCCCAGGGGCGTTTCAAGCTCGAATGCGCCAATGGCCAGCCGGGGGCGGCCGTGGCCACCCATCGCGTCGTCGTTCTCGAAGGGCCTCCGCCGGAGGGTGCCCGCGGCATGGACGAACGCAGTCAGAACCGCTTGGCTGAGTACATGGCCAACCTGCCCAATCGGCCGATTCCGGAAGTATTTGGCAACTATTCTCGAACCCCGGCCCGCGTCGAGGTCAAGCCGGAGCAGAAGACCTACGAAATCCGCCTGCGGCGCGAGACGACCCAGAAAGAGCCGGAATAGGCGAATCCCCTTCCCGGCGGCACCGATCTATAATGCCAGATGGCGAAGTCGGCCGGACGGCCGCTGCACTGAGCTTCGGCGAGGTGCGGAGGAAAGTCCGGGCTCCACAGGACACGGAGGTGGGTAACACCCACCGGCCGCAAGGCCAGGGAAAGTGCAACAGAAAGGACACCGCCTCGGCGGGCTTCGGCTTGCCGCGGTAAGGGTGAAAAGGTGCGGTAAGAGCGCACCAGCAGTCGGGTGACCGGCTGGCTCGGCAAACCCCTCCGGGAGCAAGGCCAAATAGGGGGGCAGGACTGGTCCGGTCCGCTTACGACCCTCGGGTAGGCCGCTCGAGCCGGCAAGCAATTGTCGGCCCAGATAAATGGCCGTCGCCGTGACCCCGTCACGGAACAGAACCCGGCTTACAGGCCGGCTTCGCTTTTTTATGGGACGATGTCCCGACGGCTCACGGCTCGTATCAGGTCGCGGGCGGCTTGGCTCAAGCGGCTGACCTGCTGCGGACCCGGCGAAACCCCAGCAAATTTCGCCAAATCACATTGTTCCAGAAACTCCCGCAAAAGCTCCTGGTGCTCTGGCCGCAGCTGCATGGAGTTGCGGAGGCCGTCGAGAAACTCCGGCGTCGTCTGCCGCGTTGCCGCCAGATGCAACGCCTTTTCCAAAAAGCCGCGAAGCGTGTCGGAAAGCTCCGAAGCGAAGCGGGTGGCATCGCAACGACCTTCGCGTACCCGTTTCTCCAGGCGGTCTACCTCGGCTAAGGCCTCAGCCTCCATGCCGTAGCTCCGCTCAGAGAATGACTCGCCTCGCTGCCGCATCCGCAGGGCCAGCACCGCACCGACGCCGGCCGCCACCATGACCACCCCGAGCACCACCAGAAAGGCCGAAAGCAGTCCCCACGGATCGGTCGGCTCCGGCTCGATGCCCGTGCCTGGCCGCATTTCCCTGAGCACCTCGTTCGCAACATCCGCAACAACCAGTGGTGGAAGGGCCAGCCACAGACCCCAAAGGCAGGTCCACAGCGCAACCATTTTCCGGCAGCGGCCGCAAGGACCGGTCATGCTCCCCTCCGCAGGCGGCGTTCGCGGGTGCGGAAGAACCGCACCAGGCTGGTCAGATGGGTTCCGTCCGTGGAGGCCTCGACGAGATCCACTCCGGCCCCGCGCATCGTCTGCCGAATGGCCTCCCGACGGCGGGCCGCCTCGGCAGCGTAGGCTTCCCGCACCGCTCGGCTCGACGTGTCCAGCAGCACCTGCTCACCCGTCTCGGCGTCTTCCAACTGCACAAAGCCGACCGCAGGCAAGACCTCTTCCCGCCGGTCGAAGACCCGGATGGCGATGAGATCGTGCCGCTTGGCGGTCTGCTTGAGGGCCTTCTCGTAGCCGCTGTCCATGAAGTCGCTCAGGAGAAAGACGATGGCTCGGCGATGCAGGACGTGGTTGAGATAATCCAGACCGGCCCGCAGCGAGGTGCCTCGACGGCTGGGCTGGAAGTAAAGCACGTCCCGAATCAGCCGCAGAACGTGCCGCAGCCCCTTACGAGGCGGAACGAAGCGCTCCACCTGGTCCGTCAGCAGGATCAGCCCCACTTTGTCGTTGTTGCTGATGGCACTGAACGCCAGCAGGGCCGCGAGTTCCGCCAGCACTTCAGACTTCTCGTGCCGTTGCGTGCCGAAGCGGTGGCTGCCGCTGATGTCCACGACGAGCATCACGGTCAGTTCCCGCTCCTCGACGTACCGCTTGATGAAGGGGTGCCCCATGCGAGCAGTGACGTTCCAATCAATGCTGCGGATGTCGTCGCCTGGCTGATACTCCCGCACTTCTTCAAAAGCGATGCCGACGCCCTTGAAGACGCTGTGGTACTCGCCGCCGAGCAGGTCCTCGACGGCCTTGCGGGCAAAGATGTGCAACTGACGGATGCGGGCAACGACCTCGCGCGGCAACATATCGCCTTTCCCCCGCCGAGAAGTGCCGGGCGGCATCTCCCGGTTTCAAGGAATTGTACGATACGTTTCCGGGTCGAGGGCCGATCCGCCAACGGGTAGTTTCAGACCAATTCCGGAAGCGGCGGCTTCTCCACGAGATATTGCGGCCGTCCCGTGGGGTCGGTCAACGTCGTGGTTGTGACATCGATGCCGAGATTGTGGTAGAGCGTGGCCACGATCTCCTGGATGTGGACAGGCCGCTCCTTGGCGTATTCGCCGAGGCGGTTCGTGGCCCCGATGGCTTGTCCGGTCCGCATGCCGCCTCCGGCCAGGAAGGCACAGCTGACCTGCGGCCAGTGATCGCGCCCGGCGGATTGATTGATCCGCGGCGTGCGGCCAAATTCACCCCAGGCGATCACGGTCACGTCGTTGAGCATGCCCCGAGCGTCGAGGTCTTCGATAAGTGCACTGAGGGCCTGATCCAGCTTGGAACCGTGGTCTCGAACCAGGGCGAAGTTCTGCCCGTGGCTGTCCCAGCGTCCGAAGGTCAGCGTCACGCACCGGACCCCGGCTTCGACCAATCGACGTGCAATGAGCAGCTGGTCATTGGCTGTGGGCGCTCCGTCGTACTGATAATTGTACGGCTTGCCGTCGCCGTACCGCTCCCGGACGCGATCCGGCTCGCGGCTGATGTCCAGCGCTTCGAGCAGCTTGTTCGACGTGAGCACGCTGAAAGCCCGCTCAGTGAACGCATCCATGCCCTGAAGGAAACCGCCCGTATCGAGGTCTCGCCGCATCGAATCGAAGCTGGCCAGCAACTGCTTGCGGTCGCCGAGCCGTTCGAACGTGATGCCGTTGAGTTTCATGTTGGCCATGCCGGGGCCATCCGGCTTGAACGCTCCGTGAGCCGGGCCGAGGAAACCGTATCCGCCCGGGTCGCTCCAGGGAGCGTGAGCAGTTCGGCTGGCCAAGCCGACGAAGGGCGGAACCCCGGGATCAACCGGGCCACACAGCTTCGACAACGCCGCTCCGATGCTGGGCCGACCGCCCAGGGTGCTGAGCGAATCGAACTGCCAGCCAGTGAAGCACTGTTCCGGCGCGTGCCGGTCCTGGGCTCCGACCACCGAGCGGATGACCACGGCCTTGTCCATCAGCCGAGCCAGGCGCGGGAAGACTTCGCAGATCTGGATTCCGGGCACGTTGGTCGGAATCGGCCTGAATTCGCCGCGGATCTCGACGGGGGCCTCGGTCTTGATCTCCCACATGTCCTGATGCGGAGGTCCGCCGCCGAGGTACACGTTGATGACGGCCTTGTGCGGGAGGCTCTTGCCCGTCGCTGCCTCGATGCGGAACAGGTCCGCCAGGGTGAACGCCGACGCCCCGACACCCAAAGCGCCGATGCGCAGGAAGCTCCGTCGGCTGATGCCGTCGCAATATCCCCCGTGCTTGCGGCCGAAGATGGTCAGCATGGGTAGGACCTCCCGGGCGACTCAAAAATCGGCAGGCAGCTGGGCTGTGGTCGGCTCAGGCTGGTCCGAGACGGGCCGACGCACAACCCGGCAGGTACATTGGTTATCGTCCGTTGAGAGTAATCCCTTCAGTCCACCCCGTCAAGCGCGGAATCTGGCGAAGCCAGCGAGTCCAGCGTAGAGATGCAGCAAACCGGGGTTGCCAGCGAGACGGATTCGTGGTAATCCGCCGCACTGCGAAACGTTGCCGGTTTTTTTCCCCCCGCAGGGAAGCGATCCATGAAGCCGAAAAGTTCCGCCAAGGTGGTCCGTCCTCGGCCGGTGCAGTGGCTGGCCCGTTTGCCCGGCCTGAAAAAGCCGGTGCTTGGCGTCTACGACACCTGGCTCCGCTTCTCCTACCGTCGGCTGTGGAACTGGAACAACCGCGAGGCCGTCCGGGCCTTTGCCGAGCGTCCGCCGACGCTCTGCCCCGTCCAACAGCGGCTCTTAGCCGATCTGCGGGAGAAGGGCTTTGCTTATGTTTCCTTCGCGAATCTTTTCGGCGACGGGCAACTCTGGCGGAATCTGGACGGACTGGTTCAGGAATGGCTGGCCACCGAGGCGGTCCGGGAGGCGGAACGACATTATCGGGAGATCGGCTACAAGGACGCCCATTTCAAGGAATACCTGGTTCGCTGGTACGGACGGGAAGTGGACGGCAAACTGATCCCCTGGGATTCGCCTTGGCTGCAACTGGCTCTGCATCCCAAGGTGCTCGATTTGGCCAACAGCTACTTCGGCATGTACACGCGGATGTACCATGTGGACGTGTGGGACACCATCGCCCTCAAGCACGACGGCCCGCTCATCGGCGGGCAGAAATGGCACCGTGACCCGGCGGACATCAAGCTGCTCAAGTGCTTCCTCTACTTCACCGATGTGGACGAAGGCTCCGGGGCGATGCAGTACGTTCCCTACAGCCGACCCGGAGAGAAATACGGCAATCTCTGGCCGCAAGATGCCCCGTTCGACGGTGCCCGTCCTCCGGGTAAGGAATTTCCTCTAGTTGTGCCGCCCTGCGAGTGGGTCACGGCCAGTTTCCCCAAAGGCACGTTGATTCTGGCCGACACCGCTGCTTTTCATCGCGGCGGACGAGCAGAAACCCGGAACCGGGTGCTGGCCACCTGGGCCTACTCCAGCCCGGCCAGCCGCTGGCCTCGGGCTTTCCGCGTCGATCCGGCCACGCTTCCGGCGGACCTGCCCGAGCCAATCCGCTGGGCCTTGTCTTTGCAGCGGGACAAAACGCTTCGCCGGACGGCAGCGTGATCTGCCTTTTCCAACACCCCGGGAATCCTGACGATGCTGCGACCGCTCATCCACATCGGATATCACAAGACAGGAACGACCTGGCTCCAACGCTGCCTGTTTGCCCGAGCCGACCTGGGCTTCGTCGCTCTCGACGAGCATGCCGACATTCACGAAAAGCTCGTCTTTCCGCATCCCTTGGACTTCGATGCGACCGCTTGTCGTGCCGCCTTCCAAGCCCGCTTCGACGAGATCGCCGCCCAGGGCAAGGTGCCGGTGCTGTCAGCAGAACGCCTTTGCGGCAACCCGCATTCTGGCGGGTACGACAGCAAGGAAATCGCCGACCGTTTGGCCGCTGTCGTTCCCGAAGGTCGCATCCTCATCGTGTTGCGAGAGCAGAAAAGCATCATCCTCTCGACCTACAAGCAATACGTCCGGGCTGGCGGCACCGCCCCGATCCGGCACTATCTCTTTCCTCCCGAGCGAGGCCGCAGCCGGGTGCCGATGTTTGACTTCGAGCACTTCAAGTATCACCGGCTGATCGGTTACTACCAGCGGCTTTTCGGTCGGGAGAATGTGTTGATCCTTCCCTTTGAAATGTTTCGGCGAACGCCGCGGGAATTTGCCGAACGGATTTTGCGGTTCGCCGATCTGGCTTGCGACGACGCGATTCTTGACGCACTGCCTTATTCGGCGAAAGAAAACGAAGGCCTATCCGGATTCGCCGTGGCCTTGAAGCGACGGCTCAATCCCCTCGTGCAACAGGATCGGCTCAATCCGCACGCCTGGTTTCCCATCCGCAAGGCCGAAAGCCTCCTGAAACGCTATGTCGGAGCGTTCGACGCCTGGGTTCCCCGCTCGCTGTCCGGGGCTATGGAGGCTCGGCTCCGGGCGGTGGTGTGCGAGGCCGTCGGGGATCGCTACAAAGAAAGCAATGCCCGCACCAGCGAGCTGACCGGCTTGCCGTTGGCCGAGCTTGGCTACGACCTGCCGTGACCTCATCGCCACCCCTGGGGCCGGGCAGATCGGGGATCACCACCGCGATGCACAAAACCTGGGGCGGCCGTTTCCGCGAAGACACCGATCAGCGGGTTGAAGAATTCACCGAGTCCATTTCCTTCGATCAGCGGCTTTATGCCCAGGACATCGCCGCCAGCATCGCCCACGCCCGCATGTTGGCCAAGGTCGGTCTGCTGACTGCGGACGAAGCCGACGCCATCGTGCAGACCCTGGAAGCCATCCGCGCTGAAATCGAAACCGGCCGCTTCCCCTTCCGTACCAAACTGGAAGACATCCACACGCACATCGAACACGCGCTGATTGAACGGCTCGGCGATGTCGGCCGTAAACTCCACACGGGCCGCAGCCGGAATGATCAGATCGCCACGGACATGAAGCTGTGGACCCGCGAGGCCATCGACACGATCGGTCGGCTTGTGCGGGACACGCAGCGGGCCTTGATCGAAGCCGCCGAGCGGAACGCCGATCTCATCCTGCCCGGCTACACGCACCTCCAGCGTGCCCAGCCGGTCCTGGCTGCCCACTACTTCCTCGCCTATGTCGAGAAGCTGGAACGAGACCGCACCCGGCTGTTCGATTGTCGTAAGCGCCTGGACGAGCTTCCCCTGGGGACCGCCGCCCTGGCCGGGACATCGCTGCCCATCGACCGCGAATTCGTTCGGCAGCAGCTTGGTTTTGCCCGCCTGGCCGCCAACAGTCTCGACGTCTCCAGTGACCGTGACTTCCTCCTCGAGTTCGTCTTCGCGCTCTCGATGATCGCCGTGCATCTGTCGGGCTGGGCCGAGGAATGGATCCTGTGGTCCACGGTCGAGTTCGGCTTCCTGGATCTGCCCGACGCCTTCTGCACAGGCTCGAGCATCATGCCGCACAAGAAGAACCCGGACGTGCTGGAGCTGATCCGGGGCAAATCGGCACGAGTCGTGGGCGACCTGCAACGGCTCCTGGTGCTGGTCAAGGGGCTGCCGCTGGCCTACAACCGCGACTTGCAGGAGGATAAACAAGCCGTCTTCGATGCCTTCGACACGGTTGCTGCCTGTCTCCAGCTGGCTGCTCCGCTGATCCAAGCCGTCCGCTTCCGTCGGGAAGCCATCGCCCAGCGGCTCGACGACGGCTTCCTCGACGCCACGACCTTGATGGAATACCTGATCCAGCTCGGCATGCCGATGCGGTCGGCTCACGAGGCGGTTGGTAAACTGGTTCGCCGATGCGAAGAACGCCGCTGCCGATTGGCCGACCTGCCCCCGGAGGAGTACGAGGCCATTCGCCCTGGTCTCAGTTCCGGGGTATATCAGATTGTCGGCGTCCAAAACGCCCTCCGCGCATTCCGCAGTCTTGGCTCAACCGGACCGGAACAAGTCGCGGCCCAGCTTCGCCGCTGGCGGGAGAGGCTGGATCAGGATGTCGGTATTTGATTAGATGAACAGAAATGCCGGTCGAGACGGGGCGGAACGCCCCGGCAGTCCCGGCTCTCGCCCGGATGTCGGAAACCGATGGATCATTTCCAGTATCACGACCACGTTTTGTACTGCGAAGCGGTGCCGGTGCGTCTGCTGGCCGAAACCTACGGCACGCCGTTGTGGGTCTACTCCAAAAAGACGCTTCTGCATCACGTCCACGTCTTGCAGCGGGCCTTCGCCTCCGCCGATCCGCTGATCTGCTACAGCCTGAAGACCAACGGCAATCTCAGCATCGCGCGGTTGATGCGGGAGGCGGGCACCGGCTTCGACGTGACCAGCGGCGGCGAGTTGTACCGGGCTTTGCTCGCCGGCGGCACGGGGGACCGCATCGTCTTCGCCGGGGTGGGCAAGACCGACGAGGAAATGCGCTACGGCATCGAAGCCGGGGTGCTGATGTTCAACGTCGAAAGCGAAGGCGAATTGGACGCCCTGGCTGCGGTCGCCGAGACCCTGGGTAAGAAAGTCGCCATCGCCCTGCGGGTCAATCCCGACGTGGACCCGCACACCCACGTCAAGACCACCACGGGGAAGCGGGGCACGAAATTTGGCCTGGACTGGGACCGCATTCGCAGCATCGGCCAGAAACTGGTCGGGCATCCCTGGATCAGCTTGCAGGGGCTGCACATGCACCTCGGCTCGCCGATCTACACCACAGAACCGTATCGGCAGGCACTCGACCGGGCCGTTCCCCTCATCGCCCAGCTGCGGCAGATGGGACACACGATCCGCTATCTGAACACGGGAGGCGGCTTCGGCATCAACTACCGCAAACAGGAAGCCTTGCCGGCCGAGGCCTTCGCCGAGGTGATCCTGCCCGCGGTCCGCATGACCGGCTGCCAGCTGATTCTCGAACCGGGCCGGTTCATCGTCGGCAATGCGGGCATCCTGGTCAGCCGGGTGCTGTACACAAAGGATTCCGGCGGACGGCATTTTGTGATTCAGGACGCGGCCATGACCGACCTGATCCGGCCGACGCTTTATGAGGCGTTTCACCGCATCTGGCCGGTGGAGCCGTCACCGGACGTGCCCGCGCCGCCGGAGGACTACGAGGCTCCAATCCCAAACACCCAGCTATGCGACGTGGTCGGCGCAGTCTGCGAGTCCGGCGATTATCTGGCCCGGGACCGCTATCTGCCTCGGCTCAAGCGGGGCGATCTGCTGGCGACGTTCAGCGCCGGGGCCTACGGCATCGCCATGAGTTCCAATTACAACGGCCGACTGCGGGCTGCCGAAGTGCTCGTGGACGGGCATCATCATCGGCTCATCCGCCGCCGGGACACCTACGAGGATCTGGTGCGGCAAGAGATCGAGATTTGAAGGGACAAACCGCTCGGCAGGTCGAGGACGAAGCCGGGCCGATGCAATTCCTTGATGAGAACAGACGAAGACATCTGGAGAGGCACATCATGATCCGCTTCACATCCGCGCTCGTGCTGCTGTTTCTGAGCAGCGCAGCAGCCCTGGCCCAGGACGATGACCTGTACCTGCCCTACAACAAGGTGCCGGAAACCACTCGCGAATTCTGGGCCGTCGTCAAGTACGAGATCAATCTCGGCAACTACCGCCGAGCGCGCGAGCAGCTCAAGAACTTCTGGGACCGGCTCAGCGCCGAACCGGACCAGGAAAAGTTCCTCATCTCGCTCTATGAGAAGGACGGCCTCGGCTACTTCGTCAAACTCAGCAACATTCCCGAACTGCGGGAATTGAAGGAAAAGGACCCGGACACCGAGAAGGAGCGGCCCGTCGTGGATCTGCTCATGCAGCGGATCAGCCGGGCGGTCACGGCGCGGCTTCGGGATCCGGAGCGTATCCGCTTCTTCGTCCGCCGACTCGCTGGCAGCACGGAAGAGCGGGCCTATGCCATCGAGCAGCTGCGGCGTGTCGGCCCGGCCGCTGTCCCCGCCATCGTCGAAATGCTCCGCGATCCGCAACTCGACGCCAAAGCCAAGGAGCCGTACTATTCTGCCCTCTTCAAACTGAACCGCGATGCGGGACCGCCGCTGCTCGCCTGCCTGGACAGCAAGGACGCTCGGCTCCAGATGATGGTCCTCGACTGGTTCCTGTTCAGCGCCGATGAGCGGATCATTCCTTACCTGTGGTACCTGTCCGCCAGCAAGGACGCGATGCCAGCCATTCAGGACCGAGCCAAGACCGCTCTGAGCCGCTTCACTCGCACTCCCATCTCCGAATTGCCCGATCCCAAGGCGATGTGCCTCAAGGAAGCCGCTCGCTGGTACAACCACCAAGTCGAACCGCCGCCGGGTGAAAGCCCGACCGTCTGGGTCTGGGACGAAACCGCCGGGCCTCTGCCGAAACTGGTGACGCAATCCCAGGCGGAGGAATACTGGGCGACCTATTGGGCCCGCAAGGCGTTGGACCTGGATCCGACCTACGAACCGGCCCAGATTCTTCTTCTCAGTGCAATGATGGACAAGGCCCACGAACGCGGCGGCGTCGAACAGGGCCTGGACAAGATCGCTCCGGAAGTCCATCAGCTTCTCAGCGGCTCCCGCAGCCAATTGCTCGAAAACATCCTCGATAAGGCGATGGCCGAGCATCGCAACGCTGTCGCCTTGGCTGCGGCTCGGGCCTTGCAACCGATTGGCGAATGGCGGCTGGTACGCAATTCCGCTTCGGGTTTGCCGCCCTTGGTGCGAGCCTTGAGCTACCCCGACCGCCGGGTGCAGATGGCCGCTGCCGAGGCGATTTTGAACATCCCCACGAGCGACGGTTTCCTCGGGGCCAGCCGTGTCGTCGAGGTGCTGCGTCGGGCCATCACCGGCGACGTGATGCCTCGGGCCTTGATCGCCTTTTCGGATGAAACCGCCGCTCGCCAATTCGCCGATCTGGTTCGACAACTGGGCTTCGAGCCGAGCATCGCCCTCAACGGGCGTCAGGCCGTGAAACTCGCCGCGGAACTGGGCGATCTTGAAATCGCCTTCCTCGATCCGAAGTTGTCCGAGGTCGGCGGCGTCAATGCGGTGGTGGCTCAGCTGCGCGGCAATGCCGACACCGCCGGCATCCCCATCGTGCTGGTCGGTGAACCGGATCAGGAAAGAGCGATGAAGTCGCTCGCTTCCCGCTATCCGCGGGTCAGCGTGATTTCGCCGCCGCCTGTCACTTTGGAAATGCTGAAGCTGAACCTCGATCCGGTTCTGAAGGACCGCGAGAGCGTTCCGCTCTCGGCGGCGGAGCGGAAAGCTTACGCTGAGAGTGCCTTGGAATGGCTGCGGCGAATGGCCTCGGGAGAAAAGCCGGGCTACGATGTCCGTCCGGCGGAACCAGCACTGCTGCGGGCCTTGGGCGACGACGATCTGGCAGCCGGGGCCTCGGCTGTGCTGGCCCTACGCGGCGGCAAGGCGAATCAACAAGCTCTGGCGGATCTCGTCCTCAGCGGGTCTCGCTCCGAGGAAGTCCGCGCGGAGGCGGCGAGGCATCTGCGAGCCAGCATGCAACGGCACGGCATCTTCCTGAAGCCGGAGCAGTTGTCGGCACTGGTGAAACTGCCCGAGACGGTGCAGAATCCCGCGTTGAAGGCGGAGGCAATCCGCATCGCCAACAGCCTTCAGCCGGACCCCTCGGCGGACGGCTCCCGTCTCAAGGCCGTGCCACCGGCGTTGCCACGTCAGGGGCAGGAAGGACAGGGACGGCAAGAAGAGAATCCGTGAGGGGCATCCAATCCGGTCAGGAGATCGGCATGGTTCGCATCGGCATCGTCGGCATCGGCTTCATGGGCATGATTCACTTCCTGGCCGCCCGTAAACTCCAGGGAGCGGCCGTGACTGCCCTGCACAGCCGCGACCCGAAGAAACTGGCCGGGGACTGGCGTTCCATCCAGGGCAATTTCGGTCCCCGCGGCGAGATGATGGACCTGAGCGGCTTCAAGAAATACCAGCGGTTCGAGGACCTGCTGGCCGATGCCGACGTGGACCTTGTGGACATCTGCCTGCCGACCCATCTCCACGCTCCCGCCGCCATCGCTGCTTTGAAGGCGGGCAAGCACGTCCTCGTCGAGAAAGCGATCGCGCTCACGCCGGAAGATGCCGAGGCGATGGTCGAAGCAGCCCGGCAAGCCCAGCGGCTTCTCATGGTCGCTCACGTTTTGCCGTTTTTCCCCGAATTCGCCTTCGCCTTCGAGACGATCCGCAGCGGCCGCTATGGCAAGCTGCTGGCCGGTCAGTTTATCCGGGTCATCAGCAAACCGGACTGGTCGGCGGACATCGCCGACGCGGCCAAGACCGGCGGTCCTGCCGTGGATCTCCACGTCCATGACACGCACTTCATCGGGCTGATCGGCGGAGTGCCGCGAGCGGTTTTCTCTCGGGGCGTCGTCAACAATGGCGTCGTCGAGCATCTGACGACCCAGTACGTCTACGACGACGGACCTGCTCTGAGTTGCACCAGCGGGGCGATTTGCCAGAAGGCCCGGCCGTTCGTGCATGGCTATGAGTTGTACCTGGAGCAGGCGACGCTGACCTATCAATCCGATGGCCGACCGCTGACCGTGCTTCACGCCGACGGCAACACGGAGAAGCCCGCCTTGTCTGGCGGCGACGACGCCACGGCGGCTTTCACGGCGGAGTTGCAGTGCGCTGCCGACGCGGTTCGCTCCGGCAAGGAACCGGACCTGCTCAGCGGCAGACTGGCTCGGGATGCCCTGGTGATGTGCTTCAAAGAGATCGAGTCCGTCCGCACCGGCCAAGCCGTGCCGCTTTGAGACAGTGATCCGTCACGTCTTATTTTCGCCAGGCAAGAATAGATTGACGTACAAACCGCCAGCCAGAATGCCGCCAACGATGGGTCCAACCCAGTAAACCAGGTGGTCGCGCATCTTGTCGAAGCCCATGATTCCGGCCTCCCAGATGGCGGGACCGAAGGCCCGGGCCGGATTCATCGCCGCTCCGGTCAAGGGTCCGCCCATGAGGATGTCCGCCGCCACGATCAGGCCGATGGCGAAGCCCCCCACCTTGGGAGCACGGGGATCGACTGCGGTGCCAAACACCGTAAAGACCAGCAGGAACGTCAGAGCGACTTCGATGGCCGCCGCCCACGCCTGAATCTGAAGCGTGCTGGTCTGTTCGGTGATGTGCAGAATCTTCGTGTTGATGTGCGGCGTGCCGAAGGCGGCGTCCCGCGCCACGGCGGTTTGCTGTTGGAAAAAGAGGACCAGCAGGCCGCCGGCGATGACCGCCCCCAGAAGCTGGAACACGATGTAGGCCAGTGCCATGTCCGTGTCAATCTTCTTGTACACCCACAGGGTAATGGTGACGGCCGGATTGAGATGTCCGCCGCTGATCGCCATCGTGGCCGTGATGCCGATGCCCAGCGCCAATCCGTGCGCAATGGCGACGCCGAGCAGTCCCGAGCCGGACTCGCCGTAGCTTTGCAGCATGGCGTTGACGCAGATGGCCCCCGCTCCGAGGAACGTCAGGAAGAACGTGCCCACCAACTCCGCAATCCCGGGCCGCAGATACTTCTCCATCGGAAACTTCTCCAGGTATTCTCGGGGCCTACCTTTCCCCGGCCGCATCGTGCAACAGTCACTTCGACAGGAGGGTATCTAATCGGCACAAGCCGCGGGTGTCAACGGGGCAGCCTGCATTTTTGGCCCCACCACGGTCCCGCTTGAGGTGCTTCCATCATTGTGCCCGTCGAAGCTCGGCGGTAGAGTGGAACCAGGCTTTACCTGTTCCAACGGTCTTCAGGCACTTCGCTTCGCCTTGGCCAGGGGCCGTCTCCATCCCGTGGCTGAACCTCGCCTGAAAAACGTTGCGCACGCATAACCGCGCACCTAAACTATGCTTGTTTTCGCAACCAGAAAGATAATCGAGGTTTGCATCCATGCAGCGGCACACCGGCCTGATCGCGGCGACCTTTACCCCGTTTCACCCTGATGGCAGCCTGAATCTGTCCGCCGTCGAGTCCCAAGCCCATTGGCTGCAATCGGTTGGGATTCGAGCCGTGTTCGTTAACGGCACCACGGGGGAGGGACCGTCTCTCACGGTTGAGGAACGCAAAAATGTTGCGCGGCGATGGTGCGAAATTGCCCGGAGAACGAATCTCCAGGTCCTGGTGCACGTCGGCGGGGAATGCCTTCAGGACTGCGTGGAACTGGCCAGGCACGCGCAACAAGTTGGGGCCTCAGCCATAAGTTGCTTTGCCCCAAGCTATTACAAACCTTACTCGGTTTCCGGACTAGCCGCGTTCTGTCGGGCTGTGGCCGACGCTGCACCTAGTCTGCCGTTCTATTACTACCACATTCCCGGCCGAACCGGCGTGACGATCCCCGTCAGCGATCTGTTGCACGAGGCAGCGGACAAGGTTCCCACCTTGGCAGGAGCGAAGTTCTCCCACGGCGATCTGGTGGATTTGTTGCGCTGCCTGCGGTTCCAGGACGGCCGCTTCAACATGCTCTTCGGTTTGGATGAAATGCTGCTGCCGGCCTTGGCCCTGGGAGTGCGAGGGGCGGTAGGGACCAATTACAACTACGCTTCGGGGCTGTATCTGCGATTGTGGCAAGCAGTTGCGGAGAATGAGTGGGAAACGGCCCGGGGCCTTCAAGCCCAAGCCAACGAGCTGATTGGCCTTCTGGCCCGTTTTGGCTTTCTCCAAGCAGCTAAGCGAGTTATGGCGATTCTGGGTGTCGATTGCGGCCCCGTTCGTCCACCCCTGGCGGAGCTGGATGGGGACGCCGAGAGAATGTTGCGCCGGGAACTCGACCGGATCGGGTTTCCGCAGAATTACCGCTGAGCGGGGATTCAGATGCGGTCCAGTCCTTCGATCCAGCTCATGAGCGCGCGGATTACCCCGGCATCGGAGACGTAGCCGTTGCCATGTTCCGGCAACTCGCGGTAGTTGACCGGGAACCTGTGGCCTTCCAAGGCGGGTTTGAGAGCGCGGAAGGCCTCGATCTCCGGGTCTCGTCCGCCGCCGACGAGGAAAAACGACAACCGATTCCCGCTCAAGTCGCGGGGCAGATTGGGCAGTGCTCCGCCGAAAACCGCTGCCCCACGAATCTGTTCGCGGGCGTCGAAGGCCAGATACAGGGCGAACGTAGCCCCGTCAGCGAGTCCATGCGTCACGATGCGCGAGCGGTCCAGAGTGTACTCCGAGGCAATTTTGCGCAGGTCATCGCGAATCAAATCGGCCTCGCTGGTCAACCAGCCAGACGGATTCTCGGCCTTCGGGCCTAGGAGAATCAGATGATGCTTCTTGCACAGATCCTGCCACAGTCTGAGGATCGCTTGCTCCATCGAGTCGCCAGCAGGATGCAGCCAGATGACCAGGCCGTGGGAGATGTTCGGATCATAGTTCTCCGGCACATAGAGCCAGTACGCATGGCCGGTGGCGGGGTCGGTACGCTGAATCAGGCCCTTGGGCGCGTCCGGTTTGGGAGCCGGGTCCGGTTGACGGGCGTCGCCGGGCCTTGGTTGGGGCATGGGCCGGGGTTGCGGCATCGGAGGGGGACCGGGGGGTTGTCCCCCGGGACGACCTCCGCCGGGCAGCACGAGAGGCTGTTTGGGTGCGAGGGCCTGCTTCAGGGTGCCTTCGGGAAGTTCATCGTCAGGCAGTTCGGGAGTCAACTCGGCCAGGCGTACCTTGATCTTTTCGATCTTGTCGGCATCCTTGCGTTTCACGTCGAGTGTCACTTCAGAGCCGGGGGCTTGGCGGCTGATGGCCGCGGCCAGCGTCCCGCGGTCCAGAAGCGGCTGCTCGTTTACTCGAAGAATGCGGTCGCCGGGACGAATGCCCGCCTGACGAGCCGGGCCGTTGGGGAAAACGTAGCGGACAGCGACTCCGGTTTCCGGGTCGTCCCGCATGGGGAGGATGCCGAGAAACGCCACCGCCGTCGCCTCCACCGGTCCGGTCAGTTCGATGTTCGGAAAATCGAGCACCTGATCGCCGCGTTTCACCTTGAGACTCACACGGTCCCCGGCATATTTGACGCCGAGAATGTGCTGGACCTGGGCGTAGCGGACGACGGGCTTGCCATCCACTTCGACGATCACATCTCCCGGCAGAAGACCGGCCTTGGCTGCCGCCATGCCGGGCGATACCTCGCCGATCACGGGCGGCGCGGCAAACTGATCGCGGCTTTTCATGCGGATTCCAAGCAGCCCTCGGACCAAAGATTTGCCTTGCTTGAGCCGGGGCAGGGCGGCAAGAACGTCTTCCATCGGAATGGCGAACCCGATGCCGCCGTCGTACCACTCGACCCCGGCGGTTTCGTCATCCCGCTGGGGCGAGAGCGGAACCAGGATGCCAAGAACACGGCCTTCCAGGTCGATGAGCGGTCCGCCGTAATTGACCGGAGAAACCTTGGCGTCGGTCTGAATCGCCTTTCCCCAGATGCGGTCCTTGGCACTGATGATTCCCACGCTGACCGAGGGCGGCCCAGCGGAGACATCGGCCCAGGTCCGACCGACCGCCAAGGCCCACTGTCCCAGGCGAATCTCCGACTTGGGCACGAAAGCGGGAGTTGGCAGCCCGGTCGCCTCCACCTTCAGCAGCGTCAGCATCCGCGTCTGGTCCTGAGCGACGATCTGGGCATTGAGCGGTTCCTGACGCCCGGGAAGGTAAACCGCGACGGCGGAGGGCTTGCTGGCGAAGTTGAAGGAACTCGAAATGATATAGCCTTCTGGATCGACGATCACGCCGGTGGTCGGGCCGAGTCCTTTGCGGACGCCGCCAATTACTTCCAGACCGCCGACGGTGCGAATCTGCACAACAGTCGGGGCGATACGTTCCAGAGCGGCCTTGGTGGCCTGCTCCAGAGCGGCATCCAAATCGTCGCCGTTGGCTGAGACATTGCCCGCAACCAGAAACAGGGCACAACTGAGCGGAATCAACATCCGAAGAAGCGTCGTCTGGCGCATGGCCTTTTCTCGCATCATGGCGGATCCTCAGCGGACCGGGTTCTGTTCCAAGGTCAGGTCAAGGCTCAGCAGTTGCCCGCCGCGGCGGACGATGACCTTGATCGTCATTCCCGGATCGAGACCGGCCAAGGTTTCCTTGAAAGCCTTGCAACTGGCAATGACCCGTTCCTCCATCTCGCCGGGCGAATCGGGCCGCGGAGCCCGAATGAAGACGATCAAATCGTCCGGTCGAAGCCCAGCCCGTGCTGCCGGGGAACCGGGCACGACCTCCTCGACATAGGGCGGCGTCCGGTCGAGGATGTCGGGAATCAGAACGATGCCGTGGTACGGTTTCTTGTCAGCCGTCTGGGTCCGTTCCGGCCGCTCGACCGGTTTGTATTCGCCACGCATGGCCCGCAGGGCGAAGTCGCGGAGTTCCGAGATCGGCATGGCGTAGTTGACCCAGGTTTCCGACAAGGCGTTCTTGAGTTCCTTGCCGATGAGGCCGATCAGCTCACCCTTGCGCGTGGTCAAGGCCCCGCCGTGTGCCCCGGGGTTGTTCGTGATGGCGTCCACGATGATTGCCTTGCCCTTGTACGGGGCCTCATGGATGCCGCGGCGACCGGCGAACGGCGTGATCGCGGAAACCACGCCACGCTGCACCGAAACCGGCTCGTCCCGGGTGGCGATCTCGAACAGGTTACTGAAGGCCAGGACCCAATCGCCGACCCGTACTTCCGGCGGAGGCTGGCTCAGGTCGAAGTAATCCAGCGGCAGATCTTTGAAGCGTTCCCGCTCCTTGATGCGGATCAAGGCGACGTCGAGTTGCGGCTCGGCGGCCACCAGTTCGCAGGCATGCCGGGTGCCGTCGTACAGGTGGACACGAAGTTCGCGGGTGTCCAGCGTTGGACTGTAAACCGTCAGGATGTAGCCGTCAGGGGAGATCAAGACGCCGGAACAGTAGGCCGTCACACCCCGAAACCCCCCGGCTCCGTAAACCTTGACGATCTTGGGATTGGTCTTGCGAACGACCTCGGCGAAGGAGACGTCGGCGAGAGCCGCTGGCGCGGTCAGGCACCAAACCAGCAGGGCGAGAATCGTCGTAAACCGCTTGGTCACGGCTGCTTCTCCTTGGCATCGGGAGCCGTCTTCAGTTCATGCGTCTTGAGGACGAAAATGCCGAAGTCCTTCCCGGCGTAGCGAACTTCGAGGCGATGGGGCAATTTCCGGCCCTCGACGTCCCGATAGTCGCCGAAAGTAATCTCGCACGGATCATGGTCCTTTTCCGTGTAGGTCTCGAACCCGATCAACTGACCGTCCGTCCGACGGAAGTACCATTTCGTGTAGAACGGGCCATGTTCGCCATTCAGCACTTCGCAATCCACCCGGCTTGCCGCGGTGCCGTCCGGATAGAACGGCTCGTAGCCGCCGTAATGGAAGTCGATCTCAAAACCCGCTTCGCCTTTCTCCAAAAACCGCCGCCAGACGTACAGCGCGGCCAGCAGACCACCGCTGTCGCGCGGTTCGCGGAGGTTGGCCAGCGATTCGCCGGGTTTGAGCGGTTCGAGGGCGAATTCCTGTTCATCCAGGGTCAGACGAACCTGGTTTTGGCTGATGGAGGCGGTAAACGCGTTCTTGATCGGCTGGACTCGTTCTCCTTCCAGACGCCAAACTGGAGCGAGATTGTTAAAGTCACCGAGCTTCTTGACCTCGCCGAGCAATCGGTCCCGTTCCAGGCGGTTGAAATAAAAGTTGGCAAAGCCTTTCTTCTCCTCGTAGAACTTGGCGGCGGGGCTATCCTCCTTGTCCTCGGCCTTTTCGTCGTCGCCGGGCGGCGGCATAGGAGGCTGTCCCGGAGGCCGACGCGGTTCGCCGGGTTGCCGCGGCTCGGGGGGCTGCTCCGGGATGGGCCGCGGTGGACGCTCCTGAATCTGCCGGTCCACGCCGACGCCGAGCAGACGCACCAACACCTGATGGGTCGTCGTCGTGTTCCGTTCCTCATCCGTGCGGCGATAGACCAGCGGCAACCGCCAGCCTTTCGGATAGATGCCCAGCACATTCTTGAACTGGTTCACGCTGGTCATGGGTCGACCGGCGAAGGAAACCAACTGATCTCCCACGTCCAGTCCCCGGCGGTGGGCATCACTGTTTTCGAGGATCTGCGTCACGACGAGACGGCCCTCGTCGTCGCTGCGGACCACGGCCCCCAGGGTCGCATGATCCACGAGGAGACCGCCTTTGAGGTGCCCCAGGAAGTTCTTGATTTGGTTGATCGAGATGGCATAGCCGACGCCGGAATTGACCCGGCCCCGCTTCTCGAACGAGCCGCGTCCATTGATGCCGATGATTTCCCCGTCCAGGTTGAACAACGGGCCGCCGCTGTTTCCCGGGTTGATCGAGGCGTCGATTTGAATGCAGTCCGTGTACTCCAGAATCGTGCCGGCGGGGTACTGGTAGCGGTTGACGCCGCTGACCAGACCGTAGGTGATCGTCGGCGTGAAGTCTGTGGCCAGCAGGAACGGATTGCCCATCGCCAGGACCCAATCGCCGATGCGAACTTTGTCGCTGTCACCCATCGCCGCAAAGGGGAAGGGCTTGCCCGGTTCCTGCGGCAGCAGTTTGATCAAGGCGACATCGCCGACGGGATCCAACCCGACCATCACGGCATCGTACAGGACGCCGTCGGCCAAGCCGCACTTCATGAACTTTCCCGCCGGTTGTACGACGTGGAAGTTGGTCAAGGCGTAGCCCTCCGGCGAGATCAACACGCCGGAGCCGCCTCCACCTCCGCCCCGACCAAAAACGGCCACAACCGCCCCGCGCACTTTCTCGATGGCGGCCAGACGACGTGCTTCGGCCTCGGCAATGACTGGCGGAACGGCGATGGCTCGGTCAACCAGCGTCGTCATCAGCAACAATGCCGTTGGCAGGGTGGCAAACGTGGACAGTCTCATCAGCGCGCTTCTCCCAGCGTTCGCCCTAGGGAGGGCGAAACGCATTCCATCCTTCCTTCATTTGGTCACTCGGGCGTCGCCGAAGCTCACGTGATCGCCCAGTTCGTCGTCATCGTCGCCGCGATCTACGACCAGCCTCAAACGGCGAACCCCGCTGATCTTGATTTCCAGTTCCTTGGGCTTGTCGGCCCCGGCGACGAGGGTGCTGAACAGTTCCCGGCCATCGCCTTCGATGCGCACTCCCGCCCGGCCGGGCCGGGCCACCCCATCGTCCATACCCAGGACGCACCGGAACCAGTTGTAGCCGCTGACGTCAAACTCCAACACCGTCGGCGAGTGGACGTTCAGACCCTTGGCGAAGACTCGGCCGCCAATGCGGATTTGCCGAGACGAGCCGTTCTGCCCGGCGAAGAGCGTAGCATCCCGGCCGTATTTCTCCGGCAGGGAACGCAGCAGGTCCTCCTTGACGCCGAAGCGAAACTCCTTGAGCGTCGGTTCCAAATCGGACAGCCAGGCCAGTTTTCCAGGACTGTAGTCCACCTGCTGGACGAGTTCCAAAGGCATGATGACCTGAAAACCCGAGGGGGCGGTGATGTGCAGGGTGTCGCCAGTCTGTTTCATTTGCTTGACCGGGATCACGTTTTGAAAGACATCGACGACCTTGCAAACGGGCTGATACTGGCCCGGCTCGATGCGGCGGTGAAAGATGATGCCGCGGACCCGGTTCAGGGCGATATTGGCGGTGGCGTCGTCGGTCTTGAAGCGGAGGGTTCTGCCGTCCTCATCGGCATCGCCGATGATGCCTTCGAAAGTGTTGATGGTGGTGCCGTCCCGGCTGACCAGCCGCAGCCGGTCAAAGGGCGTGTTCCGCTCGGTCAATTGCTTGAATTCCGAGCGATTGGCTTCGTCCTGGGCCTCGCACAGCAGGCTGCGGAGAGCGTCCAGGGAGCATTGCACCCTCAGGCCGCTGAACAACCGCAATTCGACCTGCTTGCCGCGAAAGCCGACGGCAGCGCAACGGAAGAAGGCGTCGTCCACCAAGCGGACTTCCAGATAGGACCCGGCATGCGGTGTGGGATGAGAAGCCCGCATGACGACGGCGAGCAGATCGCCGGTGTCGATCTCGCTTTCTTGGCCGTTTTGTCGGACCCGAAGCTTATCCGGGCCTAGTTCCAGGATATTGAGCCTTTCGACGGCCCCCGAGATGCGGGTCAGCGTGTGGGTCGAATCGCCGTCTTGAGGCTTATCAGGATCGGCAACGGTGATCGTCAGGAAGCAGCAGAGCAAGAAAGGCAGCATTGCGTACTCGGAGCTTGAAACGAAACAGGCCGTGCGGTGCGAGCCGTGCCGCCCCGGACGGCCTGTCAGAATAGATTGCCATCACGGCGTCGATTCACTTCTGGGCGCCGCGAGCCAGTTCCTTGAGGTAGCCTTCGATGGCTTCCTGGTAGTAAGGCGGCAGGTCGCGTTTGATGGCTTCCAGGGCTTTAACCTTTTCCTTCTCGGGCAGTTTGCCCCAGACTTCAAGCGTCTTGAGCAGTTTCTTCTTGTCCACGTTACCGGGACCGGCCCCGCCCATGATACGGCTGTCAGGCAACGGGGAGGAAGAACGGTTGGTGCCCCCGCTCCCAGCCGCCATGGCCTGGCACTGCGATTCCAACTCTTCGATCTGCTTGTCAAGCAGGTCGATGATTTCTTTCTGCTTGGCCTGGGTCTTGGGACCGCCGCGGGCATTCTCGAGCCGGCCTTCGACTTCCTCCATGCGGCGGGCGACGTAGCCGAGGTCTTTGTCCTTCCAGTTCTGCATTTCCCGCCGCATCAGGTCGGCCATGACCTTGTAGCGTTCGGGAACGTCGGCCACCGTGTTGAGCAGGCGCTCCAGGGATTGCAGACCCTCTTCCTTCAACAGCAGGCGGTTCTCGGCGACGGCCTTGTAGAAGTAGTACGCCGCGGGATCGACCACCTGTTCGGGACGCACGGAGCGGAGGATTTCCAAGGCTTCTTCGTTGACCCGGCGGTTGACCAGATGGCGGGCATAGGCCAGTCCGACATTGGCCCGGAAGAAGACCGGCAGGCCAGGATCCTTGAGAAACTCAGGAACGGTTCCTGGCGAAGACGGCGAACGCACCGCGGAGAACAATTCGGCGACCCGAGGATCAGCCGTCGAGAACGATTCCGCCACCCGGTCAAGCAGGGAACGGTCGTCCGCAGGGTTCCACAACGGCTCGACCTTTTGCAGAACCGAAGCATCCGCCCTGAGAGCATTGAGCGTCTCGAAGGTCTGTTGCTTGGCCTGCTCCAGCGACGGAGCGCGGATCACGCCGAACTTCGGGTCTGCCGAGCGAGCCGTGCCGAGCCAGGCATCGGCCAGTCCGAACCACAATGTCAAGCAGGCCGCCAAGGCCGAAGCAGTCAGACGGCTCATCGGTTTCTCCCCTTCACGATGTTGTCGGTGATCTGATAAATGCGGTTTTGTCGCGTCGCGAGATCCTTCAATTCGGTGACGATGTCGGGATCGCGGGCCAGTTCGCCCTGGTAGCGTTTGCCCCAGAGAACCGTGCGATTATAGACCCGCACCTGCATCGCCTTGATCATCTTCAATTCCGCCAAAAGGTCAATCAGATTCTGAAGCTGATCATTGCTGCCCTGGGGAGGCGGATTGTTCCGCCGTTCCCGCGATTCGCGGAGTTGCCGCTTGAGGGCTTCGATCATCTCTTTCAAGGTGGCGATGATGTCCTCTTCGATGGTCTGGGTCTCGAGGCCCACGTCTGCCTTGGCCAAGCGACGGGAGACGTGAACCATGTCGTTGCGGACCTGGTGGAGCACCTCGACGAAGGCTACCGAGCTGCCCTCGGTTTCCAAAAGGGTGATCGCCTTGTCGGCTTCGAGAACGATCTCGTCCTGCTTGTCCGACTGACGGCGGGAAGCGATTTCCTCTTCGCGAGAGGGCTTCTTGTCCGGGGTGGCCTCGACCCGCTCGTGGATCTTGCGGGTGTTGTCGTACACGATCTCCTGCAACTGAAGCATCTTCTCGCAGCGCTGGAGGAGGTCGGCAAGGATGCGTTCCTGCTCTTCCTCGCGCATCTGACGGAGGATTTCTTCGAGACGCTTTTTCGCCTGTTCGAGGCGGTCCTTGGCCTCCTGCTGGTCGTTGCCGGCGTCGGGGCGATTATCCTTGGCGATCTTGTCCTCGGCCCGCTTCTGATAGTCGTTGGCGTCATGGATCTTATCCCGCCCGGGGAAGCCTTCCTGCTCTTGGCCTTCCTGTTGCTGGCCTTGTCCTTGGCCCCCTCCTCCCCCTTGACCCTGTCCCTGTCCCTTCCCCTGACCCTGACCTTTGCCCTCTCCTTCCCCCTTACCTTCTCCTTGGCCCTCACCCTTTCCTTCACCCTTACCCTGACCTTCGCCCTTCCCCTCACCCTTACCTTCGCCTTTGCCCTCCCCCTTGCCTTGACCTTCACCTTTGCCTTCGCCTTTACCCTCTCCCTTACCTTCCCCTTCGCCCTTGCCTTCTCCCTTGCCTTCGCCCTTTCCCTCTCCTTGGCCCTTTCCTTCGCCCTTGCCCTCGCCCTGGCCCTTGTTCTGGTCGGACGGTTTGGCGCCGTCCGCCTTGGCCTGGGCATTTTTCTTGGCGTCCTCGAATTTCTTGATCTTCTTGAGGATGTCCTCGGCCTGGCGGGTGGCGACCTGCTGAGCCTTGGCGGCGGCGTCGTTGTCCACACTGGGACTGGCATTCTTGGCGATGGCGGTTTTCTGGTCCCGGATCGCCTTCTCAAGGTCTTTCACGAGTTCCTTGAGGAATTCCATCTCCTTCTTGTTGCTGTCTTCTTCTTCATCCGCCAGAAGCAGGTTGAGGATGCGGCGCAGGTCCTCTTCGACCACGGTTCCTTTGGCAATGGCAGCGGAGAGGTCTTTCAGGGCAGGTTTCTTGAGGTCCTCGGCCAGTTCGGCGAGGTTGACGGCGATTCCTTTTTCCTTGGCTTCCCGGAGAGCACGGTAGATCAAGCGGGCCTTGTTGCGATCCTCCGGTCCACGTTTCTCCAGCTTCTGAGCGATGCGAAGCAGCGTCTCCTCCAGTTGCCGATACCGGCTGGCGAGCTGGGCCTGCTCCGCCGAAGGGGTGGCTGCCGCGGGCTGGTTCCCCTCGGAGGCTCCAGCGGGCTTGGCAGGCTCCTGACCCAGAGCCGCCCACCAAACCCCGGCCGTCAGGATCAGCCATGCACCCGCAAGCCGAAGGAACATCGCACTAACCTCCCAAAGTCCGGGGCCTTTCTTACTAAACCCCACCCGTCAAAGCTGCGATTCGACATCCGGTGGCGATCTCCCGCCCATTCATGACGACTTGCGGTCCCCTTTCTAACTGTAAACGGCATTCCCCGAATCTTCAAACAACCTTTTCGCCGAAAAGTTCTTCCATTTTCGCCTGGGGACGGGTCTTTTTCCCAGCGTTCACTTGTCCTGAAGCTCCCGGATCCGCTCTTCCCGTTCCTTCTTGCGGATGGCTTCGAGGATTTCCCGCTGCTTGTCGATGATCTCCTGAAGCACCTTCAGGGCCTGATTGAACTCGATGAGCTTACGCATTTCTGCAAGAATCTCCTCGAGCCGTTGAACCAGCTGGTCGGTTCGCTCGATGGCCTCTTCAACCGCAGCCCGAGGGGTGGCCGAGGTTTCGCTTTGCAGCCGCCGGGCCAATTCCTCGCAGCTTCGTTGAGCCCGGTCAAAGTGTTGTCCCGGCTGGACGATGGTTTCCAGCGGACGGCAGATGCGTTTGTCGATGCGGTCGACGACCTGCTCTTTGCACCGATTCAGCACCAGCTCCCGATAGATTTCGCGGAAGGCTTTGGACACCTCGTTGTCCAAAGCCAGCTGGTTCTCCAGGAGCAGTTTCTGCATGTCGGAAGCGTCGGCCGCGGCGCGGCGGAAGTCGTAGGGCCGGTCGCCGATCTTGAACTGCATGTCAAAATCATCGCGGAGCCGCTTGAGGATCGACATCCGGGCCTTTTGGATGTTGGCGATGATGGCCTCGCAGCGATCCCGCAGGTCCTCCTCCCGCTTGTTGTTCTCGATCAGCAGTTCCTCCTCGGAGACGACGATGAAATCAAACGTTTCGGCGCTTCGGCCTTCCTGGGGACTGGGTTCAGGTCGGCCCTCGGGGCCGGTGCGGACGCGGTTGTCCTGGGCGATCAGCCTTACGGTCAGCCGATACGGCACGGAAAGTGGGGCTGGGCTGGACTCCGAGGGAACCGCGAAATTCGGCTGCTCCCGCAGCAGCAGGGTGTCGAAAAACTCGTCGTCGGGACTCAGGACCGGCTCCGTGCCGGGTCGAATCTGGAATTCGACCGAGTAATCCTGCACGGTTTGCAGAACGGGCGGCTGAGCAAACGCCAATGGCCCGGTCAAGGGAAGCAGCGGCAGGGTTCGAGCCGTCGTCAGGCGTTCGCCCCACGGACCAAGCAGCAACCGCGCCGGGGTGATGTCGCCTCGTTTCTCGAAGGCCAGGTCGTCCGGGGGATCGTCGGGCAACCGCAAGGGCCGGAAGCGACGCAGCGGGAAGACCTTCTTTATGACGACCTTGCGATCCATCTGCTCCACCGTGACCTCATAATGTGCCGACATCAGACCGTGGTCATCGTGCAGATGGATGCTGAAGGGAATGACAGCCAGCGGCGTGATCATCTTGCGGCGGACGATTTCGGGCTGGGCCCGCTTGAATTCCGGCTCCTTGTCGGCGACCACGCGGAGAAGCAGGCGACGCCCGCCAAGGATGCCGTCCTCGTCCTCGAACTCGATATTCAGTTTCAGGTCGTCGGCGACCAACTCATGCAGGGCGAAGCGAAATTCGGCGGTGGACGGTTGATGCTCCAGGTTTCGCACGAAGGGATTGCTCCGTTCCACGAAGGCCGTCAGTCCGATGCCGCCGACCACGGCTGATGGAGCGGCAGAACCGAGGAGGGCGGAGCCGAGGGCAGTCATCGTGCATTTGCTCCACAGCTGGTGTTCCGCCTGTCCGGGTAAGGCGATCCGCACCCACCGCAGGGTCTTTTGGCTCACGCCTTCAAATTCGACCAGACTTCCGCTGGGTATCTCGATCAGCGACTCTTCGCCTTCCAGCGACACCGGCAGAGGTCCGACCGGAACGCGGGCATTGCTGCCGTGCAGATAGCCCGGCTCTTTCTGCATCCGCGTCAGTCGGCGGAGCGTGGGCAATTCCTTGACGTCGATCCGCCTCCAGGGCGTCGCTACGGACCCGGCAAGAACCCGGAAGCGCATCGGTCGGTCGATCTTCTTGAACTCGTAAACGAACTCATGGCTTTGGAGCTGCCGTCGGACGCGCGGCTTGCCCAGCCGTGGCTTGAATTGACCGCGTTCCTCCTCGCTGAGCAGTTGCTCGAACTCGATCGTCACCTCATCGGGAATCTGCAAAGCCCGAAAATACCGCCGGCGACCGATGTGGGAAACCTGGGAACAGGCTTCCAGATCGGCGATGAATCGGTCCAGACGATTTCGCATCCTGGCCCCGAAGGATGCTGGAGTATGTTCCTGGACAAAGGCGTGGATGCGGTCTTGAATCTGCCGAGCGGAGAGGTCCCGCCAGCTTTTCGGCAGCATGTCGCGGTCGCTCTCGCTCAGAAGCAAAGCGGGGGCCTCGGGGTTGAGATGGGAGAGGATTCCCTGAACCATGCCAGCGGTGAGGATCGGAGGCGCGATGCTCGACACGGCCGCGTTGAGTATTTGCGCACCGTCTGAGGGTGTCAGCGTTGTGCCTCGCAGCAAAGTGGTCAGTCGAGCAGCTTCCACCGGTTTGAGCGTCTTGACGGCACGCAGAAGATCGGCAAGTTCCTCGGCCGGTAGGTTTTGCCATGCTTCCGGCAGCAAGTCGGTCAGGTCCGGGCCGAGACTGCCCATCGAGGAAGAGGAGTTGGCCAACCGTTCTCGAAGGAAGTCGATGCAGGCGAAACCGAGTTCGTCATCCACCGAAGCCGGCGAAATGGTATTTTCCGAGGCTTTCGCATGTTGCAACCGCGCGATCAAATCGTCGATCGTCATCAAGCGCCAGGTTTCAGGCAACGCCTGCCAGATTTCCGTGGAGAATGCCAAGCGGTCAAGTTCCCAGGGCCGTCGGGAAGGACGCGAGTTTCCCGCGGCAGGAAGAACGTCGGACCACGTCACCGGCCGCCAACCTTCGGGATGAGAGGCGTCGGCAACCACGAACCGGTATGCCCGAACCGTGACGCGGAGATCCCCACCGTGGGGAACTGCCTTCCGTTCGCCTTCAGCGAAGCCAAGCACGTCGAGAACAATGGGCTGGGGCCAGTACACGGAACGCAACAACAAATCCCGTTCCAGAAAGCGAGCAAAAGTGTCGGTGGCCAAAAGAGCCAATGCCAGCATCGCCGCCGTGCAAACTACCGCGGCGACTACCAGACGCTGGAGTCGCGTCCAGTTCAAGACCTGGAGCAGCGGCACCTCCTCGACCTTGGCCGCCGCGCTGCGGGCCGTCGCCGCCACCATCTCCGGCGAGTAACCCATCTCAGCAGCAGCTTCGAGATCGGCCAATTCGACGGCGGTGACGAGACGATCCTGAAGCACGTTGGGAAACCGGCGTTCCAGGAGCAGAGCGAGGGCCGCCGGGCGGAAGGGCACCAGGAGGCGAAACAGCACCTTGTAGCCCAGCAGGTACACCAGCCCGGCAAGCAGCACGCCGAGGAACAACCAGCGGACGAGAAGATGAAGTGTTTCCGGGGCCTCGCGCACATAGTCGATGCCCAACAGGGCGAACGTCCCCCAGTCGAGCAGAAAGACCACTCCCATCCACCCGCACAGGAAGATCGCCGCCAGCGCGATGCCCTCGATCAGCACGTAGGTGCGAATGGCCTGGCCCAGCTTGCCGAGCGGCTGATCGAAGTTCAGCCAACGCTCGGGCTTCGTCGGGGCAGGAGGGGTTGCAGTCGCCATGAGGATCACCGTCGCGTTTCGCGTTTTCTCAAGCCAGCTTCAAAAGTTTCCGTGTCAACCATTCGCCGCCCAGCAGGGTGACGATCAACACCAAGGCCCAAGGAGGACCGGAGGCGTCGTCGGGGTGTTGCAGGTCCGCAAAGAGGGTGATCCCCTTGTCCCACAGGTCCGTGATTTTGCCTTCTGTGCGGAACGGGACGACTTCCGAAGGCAGACACTCGGCGATCCAATGGGCATGGTCGAGATCGAAGAATAGCCGGTCGGTCTGATTCTCCGGAGCCAGGCTGCGAGGTCCGCCGCCCATGAGCCGGGTCTGGTCCAGCATGCGTTCTTTGCTCGCGGCCAGCGCCTGCAAAAGTCCGGGGCGTTTGCGATCGTCCACCAGCTGCACCTCGCGAACTTCGCTGGCGATGCGATGCAGCAAGGCAAAGTTCGGCCGGGTGTCGTCCCGCTCCGGGTCCACGGCCTCGACGCGGAATTTGCCGTTCAGCACTTCGATGGAGCCGGGCACCTTGACTTCCACCTCGTACCGACCGCTTCGCCGCACCGGAAAACGGGCGGTGAACCAACCGGGCCGGGCGGCGTCGGGCTGCATGATCAGTCCCTCGCTCCATTCCCGCGGCGCATCTGTCCAGCCCTCCGGCGGAATGACCCGCAGCCGAACCGGAGAGGACTCCGGGACCTTAAGCGGCTTCATCTCCGAATCGAAAAGCTGGCATTCCACCTCGACCGTGTCGCCTTCCAGATACCGACTGCCTACCACGAGCAAGCCACGTCGCGAGCCGCGGCCCTGATCGCCCTTGCCGACAAAGCGAATCAGCTTGGTCCAGAAACGCTCGTGGTACTTCTCACTGAACTGCCGCAGCCGGTAGGTCTCACCCGACCCGATGTAGAACACCGGACCTTTGCCCACGGTTTGCAACACGAAGAACGGCTGGCGGGACAGACTTTGCGGGGTGAGGTAACGGCGGTCCGGATCACTGAACCGCGCGATCACGGTGGCCGCCGGCTTGGCGTCTTTCAGGGGGAAGAACGAGTAGAAACCCCGCTTGGCTGGCGTTTCCGCCTGGTTGGTTTCAGGATCCCGAGGCACCTCGAAGAACTCTTCCCAGCCTTCCAGAACCCGGGCGCGGTCGCCGGAATCGGTCAGGTCGAGGAACGGCATCTGCGGGGCACTCGGTCCCCAGTTGAGCGCCCACGGCTCCTTGCTCGGCCGGTCCAGGACCATGAACGACGAGGCCGACTCATCGAGAACGACCGGGTAGAGTTGCCGGATCAGTTCCAGGTCTTTGTCGCGGGCCAGGTTGAAGGTGTGTACCGGCCCGGCCACGACGATCAAGCCGCCCGCGAAGTCCTCGACCCAGCGTTTGAGGTTTTCCTGCGGAGACGATTTGCCTTCGGTTTCGCGGGAGGGACCGGGCACTTGCCGCCAATCGGCATCAATGGCCACGATCACGTCATATTTCCCCAGGTTCTTCGGATCTTCATCGCGGTCCCGCAATTCCGTCGGAAACTCGTCGAGCAGTTTTTTGGGATCGATGTCCTGCACGGTTCCCGAGGACTGGCTTTGCAGCCAGATCGACAGGTCGAATTTGTCCGCCTCTCGGACGAGCAAATTGCGGAGGAATTGATATTCCCGCGACGGAGCCGAAGCGATCAGCAGCACGGCGAGTTTGCGATCCTCGACGCGGACGGTTCGCGGTTCTTCGCTGACATTGTCACCGCGGGACTTTTCGCCCTTGATCGGTTCGACGCGAGCCGTGAGCTTCCATTCGCCCTTGATCCTGCTTGGATTGGCGACGCGGAATTCGGCTGTGGCCGTGGCCAGTTTGCCCGAGCCGCTGGCCAGCCGGACCATCTGCTCCATTTCCTCGGGGGCTTGGCCCGGCCTTTCGATTTTCAGCACCACCTTGGCTTCCAAGTCCTGCGGTGTGTTCTCGCCCTCCACGGCGACACGGACGGGGAACTCGTCTTCGGGCTGAACCCGGCCCGGAGC
>JANWWR010000060.1 GCA_025055835.1 Gemmatales bacterium
AGCTGCGCTTGGACTGAATCTGTTGCAGCAGAAAAAGCATAAGGAAGCTGAGGCGATCCTTCGTGAATGTCTGATCATTCGCGAGAAGACCCAGCCGGACGCCTGGACCACCTCCAACACCATGTCCATGCTCGGCGAAGCGCTGCTGGGTCAGGCCGAAAGTGTCAGCGATGAAGGCGAAAAGACCAGGCTATTGGCTGAGGCGGAAACGCTCTTGCTCAAGGGCTACGAGGGCATGAAGGCCCGCTTCGACGGCACCCCGGAAACTGATAACACTCGGGCCGCCATGCAGCCACGGATCATCGAAGCCCTCGATCGGCTCATTGCCCTCTACACGGCCTTGAAGAAGCCAGACGAGGTCGAGAAATACCAGGAGGTGCGGAGGCAGTTTTCAGGCTCGGAGGAGTCGAAGCAGTAGAAGCAGCGGGCGACTCGGCAGCCGAGACGACGCGCCGGAACGACTGGCGACTGGGTGAAAGCTCCCGTCCGAGCGTGGAATGGCAAAGCGGGCGGGCAGTTGCGTCCGTGGCGAAGGCCCGGCTTGGGTTGCTGTTGATCGGCAGAGCTTCTACGATATCATTCCATCGGGGTGGACTTCGTGGCCTATTCTCCCCGATCCAGCCGACTTAGCTCAACCGGTAGAGCGGCGCTTTCGTAAAGCGCAGGTCGTGGGTTCGAGTCCCACAGTCGGCTCTCCTGCCGAAGGAAAGGCAAAAATCCCTGGGTAATTGCTGGGCTCGACCGCTTCCCGCAGCCGATTCTGCATCGCCGCGCGCCGGATTGTGCGCCGCTTTTTGGAGGTCCGTTTCGTTCGTTCTCAGGTAGTACAACGGCGCGACTGGCTGGGCGTGTCCACACCAGTCGGCAATGACGTGGGAGGGAAACTCGTCGGGCAACTCGAAAGCAGGATGCTCACGGACTCGACGATTCGCGGGCACGGGTTTGTAACCTGGTTTCACGAGTCGCCCACACGTTTCGAAGCCCGCATTCGTTGTTGAACTTCCCAATACCGAAGGGAAAAATGGGAGTCATTGGATTCATGGCATGCCTCCAGGGTTACGGGGGCCACAAGCAGACGTGGAGTCAGCGTAGCCGACGGGCCCACCAAGCAGGTAGGGATTCTCTCAGCGGCGGAGGGTGAGGCTGGATGGGTGCGGTGGAGCGAATTACGGAGTGGCTCCGGCGTCACCCCGAATTGTCATACCGCGTCACCACCGGGGCAGTCACGGTCGACCCACCGACCGCCGGTGGCTTCGGAGTGTCGCTGGTAGAGAGTGCAAACGGGTGGGTCGTCTCCTTCGACGGCTGGCACGAGCACTTCACAACCGAGAAGGAGGCGTTAGCCTGTTTCGCCTTTGGGCTGAGCGACCGATGCCGGCTGCGGGTCAGCTACCGGGGGTCGTTCCCATACCGCTGGACCGTGGAGAAGCGTACCACCGAGGGCTGGCGCGAGGACAGCACCACCGGGCTGCTGTTCTTCCCATTCTGGCGGCAATTTCGGGTTGAGTATCGGCAAAACGCCGTCATTTCAGATGGCGAATTCCGCGTTGTAACCGACCGCGGGGGCACGTAAACTTTTCGTGACGTCCAGCTCATCCATGTTCCGCTGATGCTGAGATGCCTCCGTTGGTAGAGGCGGCTATGGAGCAGGAACAGATTTGGCAGCTGGCGTGGCAAAGGGCTATTGGCCTCACCCTGCTGCACATGCTGATCCCCGTGGTGGGCTGCTATATTGGCCTTCTGGTCGCGTTTTACCTCCAGCGGGAATGGTCGGCCGCGATTCTCTGCACCTTCTGTCTTGTTGTGACAGCGGCTTTGCCAGTCGGCATCCTGATCGCGTTAGGGATCGGCTGGTTACGGGCCAGCCGCTGGCAAATCCAGTCGTTCATGGTGGTATGGACCTTTTTGGTTGTACTGCTCGCTTTGGATGTCGCTGCCGCTCTGATCCTGCGCGATTTGGACGGCGCGACAGTCCAGTGGCTGTTTGCGCCGCGCCGGTGATTCAGGCGAAAGTCGCGGCAGGCAACGCAATACCGGTTCGCGACGTTGCGTTTGCCAGGTCCGCATCACGGTTTTCAGACGCCACGTTCCCCGCTGCGGCTCCGCACCCGCTTCGCTCTCGCAATTAGCCCGGCCAGCCCGCCGCCGCTATGCTTTGTTGGCCAGGATGCTGTGGCGAAATCGAACTTCCGATTCTTTACGTCTCCCTTTCCGTTTCGCACTGCCGGTCCATGTCATCCTGATGTCATCCGACACTTCGCGGTTTTTGGGCCGTGGCCTGAGCCAATGGGAAAGTTGGGGCGCGCAGTAGCCCGGCCAACGTTGGAGGATAGCCAGTTTGGTCGCAAGCACTAGGCTATCCGAGCCGGATGCGACAAGGCGTCGGGCTTGGATCAGATAGTGCGGGATGTTCAGCAGCGAAAGTTGTGCGTTCAATCCCAGGCTTCCTTGTTCCGCCCAAGTAGAAGCAATGGCACACGCGGAAGCGGGCTTTCGATTCGTGAACCGTCTTAGCAATAAAGCCCGCGGCGTCGCCGACCTCCGACCCGGAAGCGGACTCCTGTTCTTGGTGACGGTCCTGCTGGCCGGTTGCGGTGGGGCTGCGACAAGGGAGGAAGCGCCTGCCTCCGAACTGACGATCGCGGCGGCTGCCGATCTGCAATTCGCTCTCGCGGAACTTGCAGAATCCTTTCGCAAAAACCATCCGCAGGTCCACGTCAAGACGGTTCTTGGTTCGTCGAGCAAGCTCTATTCGCAGGCGCTGAACCAGGCTCCGTTTGACATCCTCCTGTCAGCGAATGTCGAATTCCCGCAGAGACTGATCGAGCAGGGTTGTGGCGATCCGGATTCGCTCTTCCGCTATGCCCGCGGACAGATCGTTGTCTGGGTGCCGGTGAACTTGCCGATTGCCGTCGAGGAATTGGGCATGAACAGCCTTCTCCATCCGTCGGTGCGGAAGATCGCCATCGCGAATCCGCGACACGCCCCCTACGGCATGGCGGCCGAGGCGGCGATGAGGCACTACGGCCTCTACGAACAAGTACACGATCGACTGGTCTTGGCCGAGAATATCGCCCAGGCGGCTCAGTTCGTCGAGAGCGGAGCGGCGGACGTCGGCATCATCGCCCGGAGCCTCGCCGTGGCTCCGGGGCTGAGGGACAAGGGCCGGTATTGGCTCGTTCCTCTGGATGCGTATCCGCCCCTCGAACAGGCGGGGGTGATCCTGTCCCGGACGAGAAACCGAGGGGCGGCAGAGGCCTGGCGGAACATGATGACGGGACGGGAAGGGCGCGAGATTCTGCGTCGCCACGGTTTTCTAGTTTCCGAGGAATGAATCCGTGGATTGGACGGCATTCTGGCTCACGATGCACTTGGCGATCTGGACAACCGTGATTCTTCTCGTTTTGGGACTGCCGCTGGCCTACTGGCTCAGCGTGAGCCGCATTCCGGGCAAATTCTTGATCGAGGCGGTCGTCGCGCTTCCGCTCGTCCTGCCACCGACGGTCCTCGGTTTCTATCTGCTCGTCGGCCTGGGACCCAACAGCCCACTTGGCAGAGCCTACGAGGCCGTCACTGGCAGCACGTTGCCGTTCACGTTTGGCGGAATCCTCGTGGCCAGCGTGGTTGCCAATCTGCCGTTTGCCGTCCGGCCCTTTGCCGCCGCCTTCGCCGCCGTGGACCGCCGTCTCGAAGAGGCATCCTGGTGCCTGGGCGTCTCCCGTCTGGCGACGTTCTTCCGGGTCACGCTGCCGCTGAGTTGGCCGGGGGTGGTCACCGGCATGATTCTCACGTTCGTTCACACGGTCGGAGAATTCGGCGTGGTGCTGATGATCGGCGGCAATATTCCCGGCGTCACCCGCACGTTGTCCATCGCCATTTACGATGACGTTCAAGCCCTTAACTACGCCGCAGCCAACCAGACAGCCCTGGTGCTGCTTGCTTTCTCCTTTGCCGTGCTGTGCTTGACCTACGCGCTGGGGCAGCGGAGACTGCCGGTATGACGGCAGAATTGGCTGCTTGCTTCGTCAAGCGCTTCCCCGGCGGTACAGCGATCGAAGCGGACTTTCGCCAGGCGATCAAGGCGTTCTCCGTCACGGTGCTTTTCGGTCCCTCCGGCTGCGGGAAGACAACCGTACTGCGTTGCCTGGCCGGGCTGGAAAAGCCGGAGCTAGGCAGCATTCGCTTCGGCGACGAAATCTGGTTCGACGCTGACCGTCGAATCTTCCGCACCCCTCAGGAACGGGGCATCGGCTACGTCGCTCAAGATTTGGCACTGTTCCCGCACATGACGGTTTTCGGCAACATCGCTTACGGCTTGCCCTGGTCGCAAAGGAAGCGGGAACGGATTGCGGAAATGCTCGACCTGTGCGGTTTGCTCGGGTTGGAGCAACGCTATCCGCAGCAGCTTTCCGGCGGACAGCAGCAGCGCGTGGCATTAGCCCGCGCCTTGATCCGACGCCCCCGATTGTTGCTCCTTGATGAACCGATGTCGGCTCTCGATGCGGTGTCGCGGGAACAGCTTCGGCACGAGCTACGGCGGTTGCTGACCGGCTTCGGCATCCCGGTGGTATTCGTGACTCACGACCGCGGTGAAGCGATCGCCTTGGCCGATCAGATCGTCGTCATGGATCGGGGCCAGGTGCAGCAGACCGGCACCGTCTTCGAGGTTTTCAATCGTCCTGCGAATGTCTCGGTGGCACGCCTCGTCGGCATGGAAACCGTCATTTCTGGCCGCGTGACAGCGCTTCAGGACGGCTTGGCGGTGGTGGCCGTCGGAAACACTTCGTTGCTCGTCGCGGAACCCGTCGCCGTCGGCACCGAGGTTTACGTCTGTATCCGCGCCGCTGATGTCGTGCTGCAAAAAGCTCCCTTCGGCAGCACCAGCGCTCGGAATCAGCTTCGGGGTCTTATCCAGAGTCTGACCCCAGACGGTCCCCTGGTCCGCGTGCTTGTGGACTGCGGCTTCCCGCTCAGTGCGTTGGTGACGCAATTGGCCTGCCGGGAAATGGCCCTGGCACCGGGAGACGAAGTCGCTGCGCTGGTCAAGTCCCCCGCGATCCATCTCATCGTGAGGAATTGACAGGCCAATGTCTCTGGATCCCGGTGTAGTTCACTCCGGAACGACCGTGATCTTGACCGGTTTCCCCTCGCGGAGAACGGTCAGTTCGATCTTGTCCCCGGCCTTGAAGCCGCCCATGACGGTCATGTAGTTCTGGATGTTTTTGATCGGCTTGCCGTTGATCTCGGTGATCCGGTCTCCGGCCTTCAATCCGGCCTTCTCCGCGGGTCCTCCGGGGGATACGCCGTCCAGCAGCAGGCCTTCCTGGGTGTCGTCTTCGGAATAAGCGGGCATGATGCCCAGCCGCGGTCCTCGAGCCGTGACCCGCCCCGGTCCCGGCGCCGGGGCTGTCACCCGCACAAACTCGGGACGTTTCTCCGCGGTTGCCAGGATGTTCGTGATGTCCTCGACCAGCTCGGCGATGCGGCGCATGCCCTCGACGTTGATGAGGTCCCAGGTGTCCGTGGGACGGTGATACTGCGGGTGGTTGCCGGTGAAGAAGAACAGCGTCGGGATGTTCTTCCGGTTAAACGATTCATGATCGCTGGAGCCGCCGGCCAGTTGGGTGCCCAGCGACTTGTTCATGTTGAACTTGTGCTTGCCGTTCAACTGATCCAGCATCGGCCCGAAGTCCTTGGACGTGCCGACGCCGAAAATCTGCACCTTGTCCTCGCGGAGACGGCCCACCATGTCGAGGTTGATCATGGCCACGGTCTTGTCCAGAGGGAAGAGCGGCTTGTTCGTGTAATGCCGGGAGCCGAGCAGGCCCTTCTCCTCGGCGGTGAATGCGATGAAGACGATACGTCGGCCCTTGCGGTCCGGCTGGGAACCGAAGCGTCGGGCCAGTTCGATGAGCGTCGTGGTGCCGGAAGCGTTGTCGTCGGCTCCGTAGTGAATGTCACGGCTGCCAAAGGCCAGGCTACCGCGTTCACCCCGGCCCAGATGGTCGTAATGGGCACCGATGACAATCGTTTCCTCGGCCAGCGGACCCGATCCCTCCGCCACGCCGATGACGTTTTTCACCAAGCGATTCGACCGCTCGATCTTCGTCTCCAGTTCGGCCGTCCAGCCGTCCAGGGGGAAACTTTGCGGTTTCAGATCGCGGTCGATGGCCCTCTCGATGGCCGAGAGGTCCTGGCCGCTTTCGCTGCGGATCATGGCGTTGACCAGCCATCGGCGGACATGCACGACGGGAATGCCGATGGGATCGAAGCTCATGGCGGTTTCGTTGAACGTCCGCAGGCCGTCTTTGTTCTCGGCGGCGGTGGCGTTGTCGTTGACGAAGATGACGGCCGCAGCTTTACGGACCTCGGCGTTGCTGGCTTTGGAATCCATGCGGGCATGGCGATTGATCTGTCCGTCGTTGGCCGGGAATACCGCCGCTTCGGGACTGGAGCCGCGCGGCACCCCGCGCAGCACAATCACCACCTTCCCGGTCACGTCCAGACCGTTGTAATCGTCGTACTGATGCTCCGGAGCGGTGATCCCGTAGCCGACGAAGACTATCGGTGCCGTGACGTTCCCGCTGTGGCCGAATCCCAGCACGTTGAAATGCTTGCCCAGGTCCAGCGTGATGACCTGACCGAGCGGCCCCTTGAGTTTCAGACGATTGGCTGTTTCGCCGCCGACGAGTCGGCTGCCGGTGCTGATTTCGAAGGGCTGGAAGTAGCTGTCGCCGTTGGCCGGTTTGAGACCGGCTTCCTTGAACCGGTTGGCGATGTGTTCCGCGGCCTTTTCGAGTCCCTGGGTCAGGACCCCCCGACCCTCGCATTCGTCGCTGGCCAGGTATTTCAGGTCTTCCAGCATCCGGGCTTCGACGGCGGCGTTGGTCAACGCATCGGACCACGCCCGGCCGACGAAGAGCAGGACCAATCCAGCGACTACCGCGGCCAGCTGATGCAGACGATGTTTCATGGTTCCCTCGTCGTTCGGCGGGAGTTCGGGGGCAGAGCCTGCAAATTCCATTGTACGGACGGATTCCGCACCGTGCTTCCTATACGATACTTCCCCAGTGAGGGATCAGCCATGCTCTCAGCGATCACAGGGACCATCAACCGCATCCTCAGCGATGCGGTTCGGCTTCAAGTCGGCCCGTTCGAGTACGAGGTGCTCGTGCCGGAACTGATCGTGCGTCAGTTGCAGGGCAACACGGGCCAGCAGATCACGCTGCACACCAGCCACTACCTCGAAGGCACACCGATGCAGGGACGCTTGATTCCCCGCCTGATCGGGTTCCTGAACGAAGCGGAACGGGAGTTCTTCGAGTTGTTTTGCTCCGTGGAAGGCGTCGGCGTGCGCAAGGCGCTCAAGGCCATGTGCCGACCTGTCCCCGAAATCGCCGATGCAATCCAGCGAGGCGACAAGCGAACGCTGGAAGAGTTTCCCGGCATCGGCAGAGCTTCCGCAGAGAAGATCATCAACGCCCTGCGAAACAAAGTCACCAAATTCGCCCTGATGCGCAAGGGGGCGGAAGCGCCGACGGAGGAGCCGAGCGAACCCGACATCTGGGACCTGGCCTACGAAGCGCTTCGCAGCGTCGGGCACACTGCCGAGGAGGCCCGGCAAATGCTTGAGAGGGCGAAGCAGACCGGCAGACGCTTCGAGAATCCCGAAGAAGTGCTGCTGGCAATCTACGCTCAAAAAACATGAAGCGGCGAGCCGAGGGCGTCAGCCTTCAGACGGCGAGCCGAGGGCGTCAGCCTTCAGACGGCGAGCCGAGGGCATCAGCCCTCGGGTCACCGGGCAGCTAACGCTGCCCGCTCGCCTTCACGAAATGCTGCCCACTCGCCGCAGCGAAGCAGCTAACGCTGCCCGCTCGCCTTCACGAAACGCTGCCCGCTCGCCTTTTTCTCTTCAATGCACTCCGCCCTTGCGATAGAGTTAGCTCTGTCTCCATCCCTGAGGATTCCGCCATGCGTCTGCATCGCCGCAGTTTCCTGCAAAGTTGCTTCGCCTCGGCCGTCGCCGCCTCCCTGGGAGCTTCCACGGTCCATGCCATTGATCCAATCCAGCGGCGCGGTCGGCCACGCTTCCGGCTCAGCATCGCCGCCTACAGCTTCCGCCAATATCTCGACCTCAAGAAG
>JANWWR010000064.1 GCA_025055835.1 Gemmatales bacterium
CGGGGAACCTGCCCCTGAGGCTGACCACGCCCGAATTCCAAAGGGCCTTGGATGTGTTCCCGTTGTTCCCGCTTGCCGGAGCGGGGGTCGAAAACTTCGACATGCAGCATGGCGGTCGGCCCTCGCCGGTCAATTCCTTGTGCAGCTTACCGTCGCGCAACTCCTGCGGCAATGCGGGCGCCTTGGCACGGAATCAACCGCGGCAGGGCGGATCAGAATGACGGCGGCAGCTTCTCGCTCCGCCGCCAGGCGGTGACGTAGAGATCAGCCAGCAATTGGGCACCCCGGCGGCAATGGTGGAGGATGAATTGCCGACTTTCCTCCGTTGGCCGGTCGAAGGCCCCGGCAGCGTCCAGAGCGTAACAACGGTCAATGTGCCCATGCGATTCGAGAATCACTGCTTTGACGTGTTTCCAGACATCCTCCAAAAACCTCGGCTCGACCTCCCGGCCGATTTCCTCGGCTGTAAACCCGTTCTTCTCGGGGAAGGCGTCGATCTTGGCGTGGATTCCCTGCTGGAGTTTGCGGCCCTCGGCGTCCCGGATCGCAGTTCGGCCGTCGTAGTCCACGGTCGTATGCAAAGGCATGACGGCGTCCCCGGCATAGTGGGCCAACACCCCGGCATACACGATGCACTTCATTTCCAAGGCCGACTGCTCGGCTTCCAGGTCTGCCTTTTCCGCGGGGGTCAACTGGCGGCCATTCGCTTTGAGCCTGGCCGACCGGTCGAGAAACTGCCGATAGTCGTAATAGGCAATGGTCAGCCGGTCGAAGTGCTCCATGATGGCATAAGGCAACATGCCCGCCCGTTCGGGACTGCCCCCCAGGTCAAGAATCAGTTTGGCGGCCTTGTAGCGATCTGGAGGCAGTTCCTGCCCCTTGTAGTCCTCCAAGTCGATGTAGTGGTCCGGGGATTCCGCAGTGCGAAGGAACGGCGTTTCGCGATTCTTCCAGCGGTCCGGTTCGCCGGACAGGTAGCCGATCTGTTTGCCAGCGGCCCGGAAGAAGGCGGGCAGTTCTTCAGGCAGGCGGGACACGGCCGCCTCTGTAATGGCAGCATGTCCTTTGACCCACCAGGCGGACCCAGGCAGCGGAGAGAGCAGGAGCGTGAGGACGACGACAAGCAAGCGCCGATTCATGCCTTGTACCTCACCTGTCCGAGGGAACCAGCGTCAACTTCAACGATAAAACTTCCCCGCCAGATGGACAGAGAGCGGCGGCTTTCCTCATGGAATCTTCAAGCTGGCCCAGGGTCAGGCGAGCATCTCGGTGACTACCGAGGCGTCCTGCACGAGCGGGACGGGCCTGCCGGTGCGGTCGGTCAGTTCGGTGTGCAAGGGAATGCCGAGCAGATGATAGACCGTGGCGAGGATGTCCTTGGGAGACACGGGCCGTTCGGTGACGGTCGCTCCGATCTTGTCCGTCTTGCCGATGACCCGACCGCGGGCAATCCCGCCTCCCGCGAACAGCTGCGTATAAGCCTGCGACCAGTGATCGCGTCCACCGCCCTTGCTGTTATTGAGCTTCGGCGTCCGGCCGTGCTCGCTGAGAACGAGCACCAGCGTCTCGTCAAGCATTCCCCGGTCGTCCAGGTCGCGGATCAGGCCGGAAAAGGCCAAGTCCAGGCCGGGAAGCAACTCGTTTCGCATTTTGGGGAAGTGGTCCCAATGCGTGTCCCAGGCCGAACCAGCCAGGGCGTATTCGTCCCAGATCACGGTCACAAACTTGCAGCCGGCCTCAACCAGCCGGCGCGCCGCCAACGCCGCCTGCCCGAACACGGTCATGCCGTAGGTCTCACGCAGTTTCGACGGCTCCTTCTGCAAATCGAGCGCTTGGCGGACCTTCTCTGAACCGATCAGCGACAAGGCCATCTCCCGATAGCGGTCGTAGGAGCGAACGGCCTCGGATCGGTCCAGCGCTTTGCGAGCCAAGTCGAACTGTTCGCTGAGCCGCAGCCGACGATTGAGCCGGTCGAGGGTGAGATCGGCGGGAAGGTCCGTCGAACAGGCTAACTCGAATCGGCTATCAGGGGTGATTCCCAGGTACGGCTCCAGCACGTCCTCGGTCTTGTCCTGAAGTGTCTTGACCATCCGGCGGGTGGCCGTGCCGTGGAACTCCGTCCAGATCGGGTTCCAGGCGTTGCCCAGAAAAGCCGCATACGGACCTGCCCGGGGAACTTCCCCGACCCGCCGACTGCTGAACGGCCAGGGTAGAGCGATGTTCGGCGGCACCGCTGCCGGTCGGCGACCGCCTTCTTGCGTCACATAGCTGACCACCGATCCGACGTAGGGCCAGTGGCGGGAGTCGTGCGGATTCAATTCCATGGCCACGTCAATGGTCGGCACGCCAGTCGTGGCGTAAGCGACCCCGTGGATCGGATACGGATGCGTCATGGACCGGACCACAGTGACGCGATCCATGATCCGAGCCATATTCGGCAACAGTTCGCACACCGGGCAACCGGGAAGCGACGAAGGAATGGCCCCGAACTCCCCCCGGACTTCCACCGGAGCCTCGGGCTTCATGTCCGCCAACTCGAGCTGGCTTGGCGATCCATAGAGGTAGAGCAGAATGCACGCCTTGGCCCGACCAAAACCGGGGAGGACCGCCGTTGCATCTTTTCGATCCGTGGCCTTCAGCGAATCAGGAAGGGTGAGGCCGAACAGACTCAGCCCCCCGGCGACGAGCATTTCCCGACGAGTCAAGCCATTACACAGACGCTTGGGGTTGCCGAGAATGCGCAGCATGGCAGGATCCTGCTTTGGCGGGAGGGATTTCCAAGCCTACCTCAGCCTATTCGGTCCTCCGATTTCACGCAAGCGAAAAACAAGCAACGCCGGGGGATTACCCGGCGTTGCCGCTTGCCTTCGAGACGAGGCTGGGAAAGCACTTCAGGCCTTGTCTTGCTGGGACGATTGTCCCGACGGTTCGGATTGGGCGGTTTCCTTGGCCGCGGTCGTTGCCTGCTCGGAGGGAGCCGATTCCGTTTCCGCGATAATGCGAGGCTGTTTGGGCTTCTTCCGCCCTTCCTTGCGTGGCTTGGAGCGCTTTTCCTCGCCCTCTTTCAGCAACTCGATGAAGGCCGTCGGGCCGGCGTCGCCCAGTCGCCGGACGGTTCGCTTAATGATTCGGGTGTAACCGCCAGGCCGGTCCTTATAACGAGGAGCAAGTTCATCGAACAGCTTGGCAACGACGTGGACGGGATCGCGCTCCTGGCCCTTCTCATCGGGGGGAAGCGGCACTTCCTTCTTTCCGCCGAGCCGGGCAATGATGAGCCGGCGCGAATGCAGCGTGTTCCGCTTCGCCAAGGTGATCAGCCGTTCCACGAATGGCCGCAGCTCCTTGGCTTTGGGCACCGTCGTGATGATGCGCTCATGGGCGATCAGAGCGCAGGCGAGGTTGCGCATCAGGGCCTTTCGATGGCTGGCGTTCCGGCCCAGGTATCGGCCGCGTTTGCGATGTCGCATGGCTGTCCTCTCTCACGCTCCCCCAGGGAACGGTCAGCGTCGCACGGTGCTGGGCAGTTTCATGCCCAGGCTCAGACCGCGCTCGGCCAGCTTGCTTTTCACTTCCTTCAGGGTCGTTTCCCCGAAATTGCGAACCTCGAGCAGTTCGTCCTCGGTACGGATCACCAGGTCGCGGACCGTGGTGATGCCTTCGGATTCAAGACAGTTGGTAGCCCGCACCGACAGTTCCAGCTCGGCCAGGCTCATGTTCAACTTGCGTTCGAGTTCGAGGTCGATCTCTGGACCAGCTTGGGCCTCGATGCGTTCCTCCACAGCCACTTCGGGACCGGGTTCCGAGTAGGCGATGAACGGATTGAGGTGCTTGCGGAGGATTTTCGCGGCCTCGACCAGCGCCATCGGCGGCCGCACCGTGCCGTTCGTCCAGATCTCCATGATCAGCTTCTCGTAGTTAGTCCGCTGGCCGACGCGGGTTTCCTCCACTTCGTACTTGACCCGCACCACCGGCGAGAAGCTGGAATCCACCGGAATCACGCCAATTTCCCGATCGCCACGAACGTTTTCGTCCGCCGTGCGGTAGCCTCGGCCGTTCTCGACCGTCATTTCCATCTGGAACGGCACCTCGTCGGACAGCGTGGCGATAATGTGTTCCGGGTTGATAATTTCAACCGCCTCGTCGGTGATAATGTTGGCAGCTTTCACCACGCCACGCTGGCACACGTCAATGCGAATGACCCGCGGCTGTTCGCTGTGGTTCCGGACGACCAGGCTCTTGACGTTAAGGATGATGTCGGTGACATCTTCGACGACGCCAGGGATGGTGCTGATCTCATGCTGTACCCCGGCGATTTTGACCTTCGTGACAGCGCTGCCTTCCAGGCTGGACAGCAGGATGCGCCGAAGGCTGTTGCCCACCGTGACGGCAAACCCCGGCTCGAACGGCTCGGCCACGAATTTGCCGTAGGTGTCGGTAAGGGTGGATCGGTCGCAGATGACCTTAGTGGGCAGTTCCAGCCCGCGCCAGTTGATCCGCATTGCGATTTCCTCCTGAGGGACTGTGTCGCTTGCCGGGGGCCTGACCGGCAAGCCTCGGTCCGCAACTTCGTTCAGCCCCGCGCCGGCCCTTGGCCTAGCGCGTCGAAATCTCAATAATCATCTGCTCGTTGATATTCCGGATGCGGTCATCCACGTCGTCCCGCGTGGGAAGACGAACGACCTTGCCTTCGGGGGGATCCGTGCTGACTCGCTCTAAGAAATCCGGAACCTTGACGTTGCTGTTTTTGAGAGCTTCGGCGACAACCTGGCGGCTACGTTTGTTGTCCTTGACCGTGATGACGTCGTTGACCCGGAGAATATAGCTGGGGATGTTTACCGTCCGGCCATTGACTTGGATATGGCCGTGGGAAACCAACTGCCGGGCCGAGGGACGATTGACGGCGAATCCCAGACGGTGAACCACGTTGTCCAGACGCCTTTCCATCAGGCTGAGCAATTGCTCTCCGGTGTTCGCCGGCGACTGCGAGGCCAGCTTGAAGAAGCGGCGGAACTGGCTCTCCAGCACGCCATAGAATCGCTTGAGCCGCTGCTTTTCCCGCAGACGCAAACCGTATTCGCTCTGCTTTCCGCGGCGGGTGTGCATTCCAGGCGGCGTGCTGCGACGCTCCAACGCGCACTTGGGACTGTCGCAACGGCTACCTTTCAGGTAAAGCTTCATGCCCTCGCGGCGACATAATCGGCAAACGGGATCAGTGTATCGTGCCATATCGAAGCAGTGTCCTACTTGCCTGGTAAAGCCTCGCCAAAGTGGTATTGGAAAATCACCTCGGATTGCCTGTGGTTGTCATCGAGCGACCCAGGTCAGACGCGGCGTTTCTTGGGCGGCCGGCAGCCATTGTGCGGCAAGGGCGTCACGTCTTCGATGGCCTTGATGACCAAGCCAGCGGATTGCAGGGCGGTGATGGCTGATTCCCGGCCGGAACCCGGTCCCTTGACCTGCACTTCCACTTCCTTCAGGCCGAACTTCGCCGCTTTCTCCGCCGCCACCTCGGCAGCCCGCTGAGCCGCGAACGGTGTGCTTTTGCGACTGCCCTTAAAGCCGACCGTTCCCGCAGAAGCCCAGCACAGCACGTCGCCGTTGGTATCCGTCACCGAGATGATCGTGTTATTGAACGTCGCCTTAATGTGGACGATTCCCCGGGCAACATTCCTCCGGGTTTTCTTCTTCTTGCTCTTGGCCATGGCACTCCGTGGGTCTGTTTCAGTCCAAGTCGCTCTGGACGACAACCAATCGTCCGGTGTTAGCCACGCATTTCCTTGACGCCCTTCTTGCCAGCAACCGTCTTCCGCGGCCCCTTGCGGGTGCGGGCATTGGTCCGCGTCCGCTGTCCTCGCACCGGCAAGCCGCGCCGATGCCGGATGCCCCGGTAGCACTGGATGTCTTTCAGCCGATTGATGCTCTGCTGCACCTGCCGACGCAACTGCCCTTCAACCGTGTATTCCCGGTCGATAATAGCAGCCAGACGGCTGATGTCGTCGTCGCTGAGGTCCTTGGCCTTCCGTTGTGGGTCAATGTGGGCCTGCTCGCACAGGCGAATCGCCAACGTCGGCCCGATGCCGTACAGGTACCGCAACGAAATATGAATCGGCTTATCGTTCGGGATGTCAACGCCCAACAAACGCGGCATGGCTTGTTGCTACCTGCTTTCCAAGTTCGTCGTACACGCCCCGATCCGCGGCGAAAAGCTCGCAGCGCGGAACCCGCCCGTCAGCCCTGGCGCTGCTTGTGCCGGGGATTCTTGGGACAGATCACCCGGACCTTGCCGTGACGCCGCACGATCTTGCAATTTTCGCAGATGCGGCGAACGCTGGAACGCACCTTCATGGCCGACCTGCCTTTCCTGCTTCCTTCCCGGCCGTCGGGTGATTCTCCCCCGGCGGCCGCCCCCGCTCAGTGGCATGAGCAGGAAGATTACGGAAGTAAACTCGTTTTGTAGCGAAAAAACCCCGGGGCGGCAAGGTAGCCCCCGCCGCTCCAGGGGATCCTTCTTCGACGATGACCCCAGATTTGTTCGACGGAACGCTTACCAGGGCCGACATCCCTCATTCTACGCTCACCCATTCTGAGTCCAGTCCCAATCCTCGGGATTTTCCCTGGCCCGTCTGGAGCGTCCTCCTGCTTCTGCATCCCTTTATCAGGCAAGACGTTATTCTGATTCCGATCCATTGGGAAACGCCGCCAACTCCCGTATGATGGGGATATGACCTGGCCCGAATTCGACGCGACCCTGTTGCCGCTGCTGGCGGACCCCCGGCATCCGCTCCACCTGCATCACATGGAGTTGGCATTGGCGGAGGCTCGAAACGCCTTCGCCGAGGATGAGGTTCCCGTCGGCTGCGTGATCGTGTCGGCTTCGCAGGGCATCGTCGGCAGCGCCCATAACATGCGAGAGCAGCTTCAGGATCCCACAGCCCACGCCGAAATGATCGCCATCACCCAGGCGGCCGAGGCTCTGCATACCTGGCGGCTCACCGACTGCCTGCTTTACGTTACCCTGGAGCCGTGTCCAATGTGTGCCGGGGCGATTGTGCAGGCCCGTATTCCCGTGGTTATTTACGGCTGCCCAGATCCGAAGGCGGGGGCCTGTCATACGCTCTATCAAATTACTTCCGATCCGCGCCTGAACCACCGATGTCAAGTCCTGGGCGGTGTCCTGGCCGACCGCTGCGCCGCCATCCTCTCGGAGTTCTTCGCCAGCCGCCGCCGAAAAAACTGACCGCCGCGTAAAATCCAGACCGTTCCAAAGCGAACATTTGTACATGGGAAGCGTTTGAGGAGAAGCCATGAAGACGCTGGAGTTTTTCGGCCCTGAAGGACGTCTGGCAAAAGCCCTCCCAGGCTACGAGGACCGCCAGCAACAGGTCGAAATGGCCGAGGCCGTAAGCCGAATTATCCGCGATGGCGGCCAGCTGATGGTCGAGGCCGGCACGGGGGTCGGAAAAAGCCTCGCCTACCTCATCCCCGCCTTCTATGCCCTTCACAAGGGCAAGGCTGAGCGGGTCGTGATTTCAACCGCGACCAAGAACCTGCAGGACCAACTGATTCAAAAAGATATTCCGCTGGTGCAGAGCCTTTTTGATAAAAGACTGAAAGTTGTCAACGCGGTTGGCCGAGGCAACTTCGTCAGCCTGCGACGGCTTCAAGTAGCCCTGAGAGGCAAGAAAAAGCGAAATCTCTTCAACCAGGAGGATGAAATCCTCTCCAAGGTCAACGCCTGGGCAATGAAGACCAGCACCGGGTTGCTTGACGAGGCTCGTTTAGAAAAGAAATCCCTGAACTTGATTCGAGATCAGATCGAAAGCGATGTGCATCATTGCATGTTTCAGAACTGCCCACGGTACGACGATTGCTTTTATCAACGAATGAAAAAGGAAATGACCGAAGCTGGAGTTATCGTTATCAACCATGCCTACCTCCTATCCCTTTTAGCCAAACAGCACGAATTTAAAAAAGAGGTAATGCCGCATTTTGACGTGCTGATAGTGGACGAAGCGCACCGTCTGGAAGATATGGCCACGGAAACGCTTGGCCTGCGATTGGTCAATATCAGCACGCTAAGATTCTTTGACCGTCTTTTCTCCCCAGAGCACCAACGCGGCTTACTCGCGGGACATGTTGATAAAGAGACACTCACTCTGCTAAAGAAAACTCGAAAGGCTGCCCAGGCATTCTTCGAGAATCTGCATCAGTGGGCAAAGCGCGCGAAAAGTACTAAAAATAACAATAGAAACGACGATGATAGACCACTTCGGATATACAGAACCCCTGGCGTGGATACCACTGACTTTGTCAGCTTCTTGGGTAGCTTGGAAGGCCACATCAAAGACATCGCGTCGGGCATAACCGCAGAGGACCATCGCTCTGAGGTCGAATTGGCTGCAAGAAAATGCAGGAATTTCGCAATCGCTTTGGAAGAATGGATGACACCCTCATCAGACACTGTTCATTGGCTAACCGCTTCGAAAGACAAAAAAGGCCAGGTGACAGTCGAACTTCGGGCCGCGCCGCTGGCAGTCGGTGACACTCTCAATTCGCTGATTTATGAGAATACCAGAAGTGTTATATTAACAAGCGCCACGCTTACAGTCGGCAATACGGGCGATTTTTCCTTCATGCAGGAGCGGCTTGGCCTGGAACAATGCGAAACCTTATGTCTGGGCAGTCCTTTTGATTATTCCACTCAAGCCGAATTGCATTTGTACAGATCCTTGCCTGATCCTAGAAACGAAGACAGAGAGACCTACATGCGTGAGGCTGTTAAGAAGATCAAGGATTTAATAAACAGGACTGATGGTCACGCCTTTGTCCTGTTTACGAGTATCGCTGATATGGAGCTCTGTGCCAGCCTTCTTGATGACTGGTTGAAGGAGAATAAACATCCCGTTTACAAACAGCATGGCGATTTGGATCGCAGTGAGATGCTTACTAGGTTCATGAACACACCGCGTTCCGTGCTGTTTGGGGTGGCCAGCTTCTGGGACGGCGTAGACGTTCCTGGCAAGGCGTTGAGCAATGTCATCATTTTCAAACTCCCATTTGATGTTCCAACCGAACCACTTTTTGAGGCGCGAAGGGAGGCATATGAAAGGAAATATGGCAATAATCAGGGCTTTTACGGCTTTGCCTTGCCTCGAGCTGTTTTGCGCCTGCGTCAGGCTTTCGGTCGGCTGATCCGTACCAAGACGGATACGGGTATCGTAGCGGTCCTGGATCCTAGAATTTTATCAGAAAAATATGGGGAGACCTTTCTCAACGCTCTTCCGAAGTGTCCCAGATTCATCGATGGGAAACGACAAGCGTGATTCTCGAAGCGTGGATTTGCATTTCGACAAGCCAGGAGCGAGGTTCAGCTTGGTCAGCAGATTTTCTGGCTTGAGGCTTGGCTTGCGGAACGTAGTGCGGTATACTCCTGGTGCCAAGAAGGTCGCGGCTACCATCCATCCCGATCTTGAGCGGCGGCGGTTATGCTTCGGTTTCTGGAATGCCGTCGAACGTTACGCTTCACTCGGCCCGGCCGCCTCGTTCCGTGGCTCGGACCAGCCTTGCGGGGGCTGATTGCCGGACGACTAAAAACGCTGACCTGCCGCCATGATCCGATTGATCGAGACCGGTTATGGATATACTGCAAGGGTTGTCCGTTTACCAGTGACTGTCCCTATGGCAGCACGTTTGAACCTGACCCGCTGGAGAATGTGACGGTCTTTGTGGGGCAGGAGGATACAGTTCGTCCCTGCGTTATCGACCCGCATTTTCCGGCCCCACGTTTCGCCGAAACCGGTTCCTTATATACCCTTCGAGTTCTTTTTATCGGCGAGAAAGCAGCTGCTTACTCCGGCGATTTTTGGCAAGCGGCCAGGCAGGCCGGGGCCGACCCCGATGCTGGGCTGGGGCGCGACGGGATCTGCTTTGAAATCCTCGAGCGACCCGCCACGGATCGTTGGCATGAGGTGGAACTTCCCCTCAGCTGTGAGTCTCACGCCCCTCGTTTTCCCGACGTAGAAGTGCGGTTGACGACCCCCCTTTTTCTTCGGCACCAGGATCATGCCGGTCGACGATACATGATTCATTGTCCCAGTTTCAGCGATCTTTTCCGTGCCGCTTTGCGTTCGTTGGGTCGATTATACGCCATCTATGATTATCCCCTGGACGCTGACTTTGCCGGATTAAAAGCAGCAGCAGACCAGGTGTCGTTCGGGTATGCCGACTTTCACCCGTTCCAGCAGGTGAAGACCTCGACGCGCAGCGAACAGCGCGGCCTTCTGCACGGGGTCCTGGGACGTGCCGTATTCAGGGATGTGCCTGAGCCTCTGGTGACGTGGATGCATTGGGCGGGCCGGTTACACGTGGGACTGCACAGAGTGGCCGGGGCCGGAGGCTGGATCGTCCGCACCCTCGCCGAACCGCCTATAACTCAGCAGCGAGTCCGTCAAAAAATCCATCGGCCGCGAAGGCGACCGCACTATCGGCATCGTCTGCATTAACAAGCGATCAATCGAGAAGATGACCGAGCTTATGCTTTTTGGCGTGGAGATACGCCCGGTTGTTTTCATTGGGCTGAATCTGGATGGGAATCCGCTCGACGATCCGCAGGCCATAGCCGTCCAGACCGACAACCTTCTTCGGATTGTTCGTCAGCAGGCGAATCTGTCGAATGCCTAAATCCACGAGGATTTGTGCACCAATGCCGTAGTGGCGCAGATCGGGAGCATAACCAAGCTGGCGATTCGCCTCCACCGTATCGATGCCCTTCTCTTCCTGGAGCTTATATGCCTTCAGCTTTGCCAGCAGCCCAATGCCCCGGCCTTCCTGTCGCATGTATAAAACGACCCCCTTGCCCTCGGCGGCGACCTGCCGCATGGCCTGGTGCAGCTGCGCTCCGCACTCGCACCGACGGCTGGCAAAAACGTCTCCCGTCAGGCATTCGCTGTGAATTCGCACAAGGATCGGCTCTGTCTGCACGGGCACGACACCGCCTTGGTCCAGCCCGACGCCTCCCATCGTCAAAGCTAAATGAGGCTCCGCGTCAACGACCGAGGTATAAGCGATTAAATCGAACAGCCCGTAATCCGTGGGCAGTTTGACGACCTCCTCCCGGCGGATCAGTTTCTCCCGCTGCCGCCGGTAGCTGATGAGGTCCTGGATCGTGTACATCCGCAGCCCGTGCTTCTTGCAGAACTCCCGCAGTTCGGGAACCCGGGCCATGTGGCCGTCGGGGCTGACGATCTCGCAGATGACAGCAGCTTCCCGCAGCCCCGCGAGGCGGCACAGGTCCACGCTGCCTTCGGTATGTCCCGCCCGAACCAGGACACCGCCTTCCCGTGCCCTCAATCCTGGAACATGCCCCTTGCCGCGGATGATGTCGTTCGGCGTGGAGCGCGGATCAATGGCTACCTGGATCGTCCTGGCCCGGTCGTAGGCGGAAACGCCGGTGGTGATGCCAGTGCGGGCGTCGATATACGGCGTGAACGGCGTCGCGGTCGGGTCGGGATGGTTGCCCGGCATCGGCTCCAGCTGAAGCCGGTCGCAGATGCTCGGCGACATGGCCAAGCAGACCAGGCCACGGGCGTTGGTCATCATGAAGTTGATCGCTTCCGGCGTGGCTTTCTCGGCAGCGATGACCAGATCGCCCTCGTTTTCGCGGTGTTCGTCGTCCACCAGGACGATCATGCGGCCGGCTTTGAGATCGGCAATCGCCTCAGGAATGGTGGAGAAGCCTTCGGTGCTTGTCGTCATGCGGTGCGCTCCAGAGGCTGCGTGTCAGTCGTGCAGTACGGACGGCCCAGGATTTCACGGGCGTGGGGGTGCTCAGACTGCGATAGAACACGACATACCTGTCAATCATCTTAGTCGGGGAGAATCGCTCCTGGGCCAACTTTCGAGCCGCCGCGGCAAGGTTCCGAGCCAGCTCCGGGTTTTCCAGCAGCCGCAGCGTCGCCTTGGCCAACGCGGGCTTGTCCCCGAGAGGCACCAGCAAGGCGTGTTTGCCATCTTCGACGAGGGTGGTAACGGATTTTGCCGCCAACGCCACGATCGGCTTTTCCAGTGCCATTGCCTCCAGAAGTCCAACCGGCACCTCTTCACCAACATGGGGCACGCAGACTACGTCCGCAGCGCTCAGCCAAATGACGGGGTCTCGAACCTCACCGAGGAACCGCACCTGGTTGCCCAGGCGGATGTCCACGGCGAAGCGTTCGAGTTTTGGTCGCTGCGGCCCATCACCCAGCACAGCCAAGATGGCTTGTGGTTGCACATATTTTAGGATGTCAAAGGCCCAGAGGGCGTCGCGGAAAGCGTAGTCGGTCGAGAGCCGACCGACGGCCAAGACCAACGGGGCATCTTCGGGTATGTTCAACGCCTGCCGTGAGCGGACTGCCAAATGCGGTTCCGCCGCTACGGAAGGCTCCACGACAGCATCGGCCTTCCAGATCCTCAGGCTGCTCAGCCAGCGTGGCCAGGGCAGTCGCGTCTCCAAGCGCCCTGCCTGCGTGACGAGGATCGGCATTTCGGGCTGACCGAGGACCGAAATCCGGGTGAGAAGATGGGAGATAGGGTCCCAAGCGTGGATCACGTCCGGCCTCATCTCCGCGATCAGGCGGCGGAGACGAACAAACCAGCGAGGATCACCAAGACGGTTGGCCAAAACGTGGATCGGCACACCGTCGGCTCGGACTCTCTCTGCGAGCGATTCAACGGCTCCTAGACAGGCAATCTCCACGTGAAAACCGGCTTGCAGGAGGCCCCGGAGCAGCACCGCCAACGACCGTTCGTCGGTGCCGAATTCCGGCCGCGAAGTGACGAACAGGATGTTCACACCGTCCTCATTCCTTCAGGCCGACCACCTTGGCAGTTTCCCCAGCCACGCGAACCAGCAGGACGATCTTGCGATTCTTGTTGACCTGCGTGTCCATCGAGATCAGCACGACGTGGTCCTTGGGGCTGATGGCGGCGTCGAGCAGACGGCGTTCCTCGGCACTGGTGCGGTCTCGGATCATCTCGTAAGGAGCGATTCGCACGATTTCATAGCGCAGGTCAGAGAAGGTGCGGCGGCGGAACAGCACGTCGAATTCGCTTTTCAACTGATCCCGCTCCTTGATGATTTCCTCGCCCATGTGGAACCAAGGCACGTCCACGGTCTTCATCACCGCGTCGGAGTTTTGCGACCTGACCGCGTCGAGGAAAGTCTGGACGGCGGAGCGAACGGCCTGTTCCGAGGTGACTTCGGCAGCGCGAATCTTGGATGAGGGCACAAGGGCTGCGGTCGCCACAGACAGGGTGAGTACAAGAATTGCCCAGCGCATGAAGATCCCTCCGTGGATCGGATAACGGGAGGCCTCAGCCGCCCAGAACTTTGCGAAACGCCTCAGCCAAGCCGTCCATTTCAGCTTTGGTGCGTTTCTCGGTCACCGCGATTCCAATGCAATCGGACAGGCTCGGATACCAGCGTCCCAGATGCAGACCGGCATGATACCCTTCCCGCAGCAATCTGGACAAGACCATTGGCACCTCGCCGGGAACCTGGATTACGAACTCCTTGAAGAACGGCAGACCGTAGCGAAGCCGGACACCGGGCAGCTGGGACAGCCGTTCGGCGGCGTAATGGGCTTTTTGCAGGCAAAGTTCGGCGGTTTCGCGGAGCCCCTGCGGTCCCAAAGCGGCCAGGTACACGGTAGCGCGGAGAGCGAGCAAACCCTGGTTTGTACAGATGTTGCTGGTTGCCTTCTCCCGGCGGATGTGCTGTTCGCGGGTCTGGAGCGTCAGGACCCAGCAGCGCTTGCCGTTGCGATCGGTCGTCTGGCCGACCAGGCGGCCCGGCATCTTGCGAACAAACTGCTCCCGGCAGGCGAGGATGCCCAGATACGGCCCGCCGAACTGCATCGGCGTCCCGAGACCTTGCCCTTCGGCGACGACGATGTCCGCTCCGTACTCTCCAGGCCGACGCAGCAGGCCCAGGCTGATCGGATCGACGCTGACAACGAACAGCGCTCCCCGGTCGTGAGCCAGCCTGCCAATTTCCTCGACTTCCTCAAGGCAGCCGAAAAAGTTGGGATGCTGCACGATGACGCATACCGTGTCGTCGGTGAGGGCCTTGCGAATGTCATCGGGATCGAGGCGGCCGCTCGGCGTCGGCAGCGTGACCATCCGCGAATCGAGATTGGCAAGATAGGTCTGAAGATTCAGACGATACTCGGGGTGGACGCTCTCAGCGATCAGAACCGGACCGTGGCGACCGGTGGCAGCGATGGCCATCAAGGCAGCCTCGGCCACGGCACTGCCGCCGTCGTACAGGCTGGCATTGGAAACATCCATGCCGGTCAACTGGCAGATGAGCGTCTGATACTCGAAGAAAGCCTGGAGACTGCCCTGGCTGGCCTCGGCCTGATACGGGGTGTAGGCGGTGTAGAACTCGCTGCGGCTGGCGACGACATCCACGACTGCGGGAATGAAGTGATCATAGCTGCCGCCGCCAAGAAAGCAGATGGCGTCGTCCGCAGAGCGGTTCCTGCGAGCCAGCTCGGTCACATGGGCCGTCAGCTCCATCTCGGTCATGCCGGGCGGCACGGCCAGGTCGCGATTCAACCGGCATGACGGGGGAATGGCCTCGAACAGTTCGTCCAGCGATGCCACGCCGATTTCACGGAGCATGGCTCGCTGATCGGCTTCCGTGTTGAGGATGTACGACATATGGGTTCGCTTGGGAAAATCGTGAAAGATCCTGAATCAATGACCCTCGGCGATCTGCTTTTCGTACTGTTCCAGGGTCATCAGATGGTCCAGGGTCTGTCCCGGCTCGGGTCGGATTTTAACCAACCAGCCGGCACCGTAGGGGTCCTCGGAGAGCAGCTTCGGGTTGTCGAGCAGTTTCTTGTTGATCTCGACGATCTCGCCATTGACCGGGGCGTACAGGTCGCTGACGGCCTTGACGGATTCGATCTCCCCGAAACTCTCCCCGGCAAACGTATGATCGCCAACGTCGGGCAGATCCACGTACACGATGTCGGTCAGTTGTTCGACGGCAAACCTGGTGATGCCGACAATCACCAGGTCCTTCTTCTGCACGGCCCACTCATGGGTCGGAGCATAACGCAGTTCTTTTGGGTCCATTCTGCCTCCGCCTGATGATTCTGGCTCTGTCCTGCCCTTCCCCCGTTTTACTTCTTGCGGGAGTAGAACGGCAATTTGACCACTTGGGCCGGTTCCGTCTTGCCGCGGATGTCCACCTGCACGGCCGTGCCGACGACCGTGTACTGCGGCTGCACATAGGCCATCGCGATGCTTTTTTGCAGGGTCGGGGCAAGAGTGCCGCTGGTCACGGTGCCGATTCGCTGCCCCTCTGCCGACAACACCGGATAACCCTCCCGAGCAATGCGCTTGCCCGCCAGTTCCAAACCGACACGCCGCGGCCTCGTCGAGTCCTGCTGCCTTATCTGTAGGCCGTCTCGACCCAGAAAGTCGCCCTTGTCGAATTTCACGGCCCAGCCCAGGCCGGCTTGGAAGGGGTCAATTTCTTCGTTCAATTCATGCCCGTAGAGCGGCATCGCCGCTTCGAGCCGCAGCGTGTCCCGCGCCCCGAGGCCACACGGCCGACAGCCTCGTTCCACCAACGCCAACCAAAGTTGCCCGATCTTTTCCACGGGGACCACGAACTCGACTCCGTCCTCCCCCGTGTAGCCGGTGCGGCTCACCCAGCATTCGCGGTCCTGAAACGTTGTCCGCACCGCGAAGTAGTAGGCGAGGTTGTCCAGGTCCACCGGAACCAGACCGCGACACAGCTCGAGCGATTTCGGCCCCTGAACGGCGACCATGCCCGTGTTCAACGTGTTGTCCGTGACCGTCGCCTGGCGAGTGCCGCGCACTCGGAAGATGCAGTCGAGGATCTTCTGGCGGTTGGCAGCATTGACCACGAGCCAGAAGCGATCCGACCAACGGTAGATGAGCACGTCGTCCTGAACACCGCCGATTTCATTACAGATGAGACTGTAGCGGACTTGGCCTTCCTTCATCGTGGCGGCGTTGTTGGTGCAGAGGTACTGCACGAGCTCGAGGGCGTCCGGGCCGGCGATTTCCAGGCGGCCCATGTGCCCGATGTCGAAGATGCCGCAGGCGGTGCGGACGGCCTGATGCTCCTCGACTATGCCGGTGTAAATCACCGGCATGTCCCAACCGGCGAAGTCCACCATGCGGGCACCGTGGGAGACGTGCCAGTCGTGTAATGCTGTCCGCATGCTGGACACGGTTGGGTCTCCAGTTATGGGTGACCGGGAAGCTCACGCTTCCCGCTCGC
>JANWWR010000178.1 GCA_025055835.1 Gemmatales bacterium
GCTCCTTCGGGTCAGCTCAACCAGTTTGTGAAATACACGGCGGGAATGTGCGGCACTTAGTCCAGCCGTTGGTTCATCAAGGATCAGGAGTCCCTGACCCCGATTGGACTCAACCCGAGACATGAACCGAGCGACAGCCAGACGTTGTCGCTCACCTGCTGAAAGCGTGGTCGTGGCCCGGGAAAGTTGGAGATATCCCAATCCGAGTTCGGTCACCAGGCGAAGCCGTTCCATCGCATCTGCGTCGAAGGCAGGGTGACCGGACCTGGCCAGTTCCTCCACCGTCTTGTTCAAGAGCTCAGCTATTGTTAAACCATCACTTCGAACGAGCAGCGCTAACTCAGCAAGCCGGCTGCCCCCGCAGACGTGGCAGGTTTCGTCAGTCTCATTGCCCAGGCCGTCCCGGGCCATGCCCGTTCCCTCGCAGACCAAACAGGCTCCCGATGAGTTGAACGAGAAGTCCGAGACGGTTAAGCCTAAGGCGCGAGCAGAATCTACAGTGGCATAATGATCACGAATTCTGTCGTAAAGCTCAAGATTAGTCGCAATCACGCTCCGACGGTTCTGCGCCATCAACTTCTGACCGACGACCTCAACGAAGCGAATTTCCTTAGGCATGCGAACAATGCAATTCCCTGCGATTGATGTGCCGGCCAGCGTGGCCTGCACTGCGGGGACCAACCCCTTCAAGATTGCCGAAGACTTCCCGGCACCGGACACTCCTACAACAGCCGTTAAACGCCCGACGGGCAACTTGAAGGCTGCCTTGCGAACATTATTAATTGTCAAATCGGAGACCGCGATCATGTCTGAATCAGCTGGTCGCGGGCTAGAAGTATGGCCCGAATCCTCATAAACGTGTGCTCGCGTTGTGGGAATGGGACGGGGGGCACCTTCGTAAACCACCTTTCCCCCTTCTCGCCCTCCTCCCGGTCCCAGGATGACCATGTGATCGGCGTTGCGAAGCAGGATTGGGTTGTGTTCTACGAGAATCACTGTATTATCGCTGTTACAAAGCATTCTTATGATCTCAGTCAAATTCTGGACGTCCCGGGGATGAAGAGCCCGAGACGGTTCGTCAAGGAGATAGCAACAGTTCCTTAATGCTAGGGCCAGTCCTAGTCCCAGCCGGATTCGCTGCGACTCCCCGCCACTCAGGGTATCTGTACTCCTTCCAAGCTGCAGATAACTCAGATTTAGTTGCGTGTAGACGGAAAGCAGTGTATCAAGGCTGCTAAGCAGCTTTTTTTCGTCTAACGCGGAAGTGTCCATCCAACTTCGAATGGTCCCGTGCATCTCACCAATCGTCAATCCCGTCATAAGATCGCCGAGACCTGCGCCCTTATAGTGACAGGCCCTGGCAGAACGATTGAACCTGCTGCCTCTACACTGTGGACATGGCTGCTCGGTAACTAGGTGCTGAAATAACCGGGTAGTGGTGCTTCGTGATTGGAGGCGGGCAATTATAAGAGTTTCCAGGCCAGGGAAGGGGCGCTTTGCCTTGGTCAAGTGATCGTCATTGGGCCGGAGTTCAGGAATTGCCCGATTGCCAGACCCGTGCAGTATAATTCGTCGTATTTCCTCAGGAAGCTGGATCCAGCTTGCTGTGGCCGGAAGATTGTGGAGTCGCAATAATGCCCGTAATGTACAGTCCAGTGATCCAAGCTGAATAAAACGTTCTCCCGATCTGGGCAGGTCGAGCCCTCCGTTGAGTATCGGCGCATTGGGATTTCGAATGAGGGCAGTTGTGTTAATCGCCCGGACTGTCCCCAGACCAGAGCAGGTTTCGCATTGGCCACTACCCAGGGATTGCGAGTTATAGGAGAACAATCGCCTCCGGAGGGGCAGGTAGGGGGCAGAATCGTCGGCCGCGATTCGGTGAAATCCTCCCTCTATGTTGATCGCTTCGTCAATGATCCACAACCAACCAAGAGATGGTTTTCTGACCAACTCTTTCGAGCTTTCCGGTCCCGAGACGATCACCCGGCGTTCAGGTACTGCCAGCCAAAGGCGAGTGGGAAGCCGCTGTTTCAGGGCTGCCCGAGTCGATCGGGACCAGACGCCATTTTCCTCGCGGTAGTATAAAGTCTCCACCTTCGGCAAATGAGCAGCGGACACCAGGTCGACGTTCGGGATTACCCGGGCCAGCGTGACAGGGTGACCTTGATAATGACGCGCTAACCAGGCTCCGAAGTCAGAGACGTCCAGATTCTCGATCGCCGAACCACCGGGCGAGCGATACTCCCCATACTTTTCGAACAACAACGCGAGCACATCGAGAATTCCTGTGTAGGTAGCTATTGTTGATCGAACATTCCCACGGAGTGGTTCTTGTCGCACCTCGATGCAAGGCGGCAGTCTTTCAACGGAGGCGACCTTTGGCTCATAGGAAGGAACTAGATGTTGCAGCACGCCTCTAAGCCGACCAAGACGGCGACGCCCAATGCGGGCAATCACCAGGTGTACCAGGGAGGACTTTCCCGCTCCGGATTCACCAGCCACGGCGACTACCTTGCGGTGCGGTAAATCCAACGATATTCCCTGGAGATTGTTCTCCCATGCTTCTCGAATCTGCAGAGGGAGAGTACAACCTTGGCCGGGGGATGTGGCGCGTGTTCTCATAGGGTGCAACATGAAGCAATTACTGCTGATGTTTCTGCTCCTGCTCCCGTCGCCACTCTTCGTCCCGACGGAAGTAGAAGAGCATCTTATGGTCATGGGTGGTCTGCACGAGGCGGGACAGACTCTGCGCTCGTTGAGGAGTAAACTCGGGATGGTATATATTGAAGTATTCCACAGGCAGCCGCTTCAAGCCCACCTCGAAGCCGGCTCGGTAAAAGACGTCGGCCACTTCATCCAGAGAATAGTCGAAAACGCAGAATCCCTCTCGTGTCAGCAGCCGCCTCCTGTGCGGCCACAAGGGGTTTTCGATGTGGCATCCCATCGTGGCATAATACTCGCCCTTGTCCTTAATCACCCGGTAAATGGTTTTGGCCAGTGCCTCAAGATCAGCAATCATCCAAAAGATTTCCTGACTAAAAACTAAATCAAACTTGCGCTCGATGCCATCCAAGGAAGCTGGAGTGGCGTATTCGATGGGCTCGTTTTCCCGGCGATTGCGTCTTGCCTTCTCCAACAATACCGGGTTTACGTCGACACCCAGTCCGTAAGAAAATGGACGCATGGAGTACAGAAGCCGGAGAAACTGGCCATCCCCGCAGCCGTAATCGAGGACCACCTCCTGGCCTGTGTGTGGTGGAATCACCTCGTTAACCATCGCGGTCCAGAAGGTGATATTGCCGCTCTGAATCCCAAGGGCATAGGCGTCGTAGAGGTGCCATCCTGCTCGGGCCATATTCATCCTTCTTCGCTAAAGGCTTTCAGTAGGCGAAAAGGAACAACATTTGACGGCCAGTAGTCGTGCCGTCCGCGTGTACTTCGACGCTGCAACGTTCTCGTCCATGCACTGTACGGTGGTTGTCGATGATGGTGATGTCCCCAGCCTGGGGATACAGCACCTGGACAACCGATTGTGCTAAACTCTCAAAAGTCAACATGGCTTGTAGTTGCTCTTCAGTTGGGACCTGCCCGCAGATGCAGAATCCTTTGTAAATGCGGGAGCGATGGTAACGGACCGTTATGCGTCCGTCGGCGGTTTTACCAAGAATCGGCCTGGTGATGACGTCGACTTCATTTCGGGCGTTCAAGGCGGCGAAGGGTAGGCATACCGACTTGAGTCGCACGATCACAGGGTCGTTCTCCACGCCGAAGCACGCTGACTCGATGTCTGCCACGTAGACAGCTCCGAAATCTTTCACGGGGTCGGTCCGGAGACAGCAGGACATTGTCAGTCGTGGAGGCCGCTCCATCATGCTGTAGTCGGTGTGGAGCGGCAGCCGACGAAGTTGGTTGCCCATCAGCACCTCGCCCGGTCGAACATGAGCCGGCACAAGTGCAGATCCTATCGCGGGATCGATGTAGGGTTCCCCCATGAGACAGGAGAAGGCCACAAATAAACGCCTTGCGTGTTCAAGCGGAAAACCGCGGACCTGCACGAACCCTTGCTCCTCGAGAGCCGCTTGAGCCAACTCGGCCAATCGGCAAAGGGGCTGGCAACCTCTGGCTGCCTCACGTGCCCTATCCAACAGTTCCTGGGAATTGGGCGGGTCATCAATTAGATTAGCTGATGCTTCCGTGAGCGCGGCAACCATGTCACTCTGCAGGACGAGCATCGCGGTACCAGGAAGTGATAATCCATATGCGCGGTTGTCCGAGCCAGAGTTCTCGGTAGTGTCCAAAACTCTCTAACGGCAATCCTTCATAGAGCAGCGGTGTGAAGGACCTGTGAGCGGTTCGCCAAACTCCTCTTCCCACAACGCTTGAGTGTCAGCCCAGGCTAGTCGGTTCTGTTCCCGGGTTTCCTCATCAATTCCAAAGTACGGGTCGTGATGAAGGAAATAGCCGAAGATACGATTGCAATCTTCAGCGTATTTTCTGGTATCAAGAATGTGGTAATGCCAAACCAGGTCAATCAAGGCGCTGGGCACCAGAGTTCGATTTGGGTACCGCTTGTGCAGAGTCAGGAACCGCCGATAAGCTAATTCTGCTGCGTCTGGATCAATTGGCTCCCCGTGCAGTAGCTCACCCTCGGACTTGAGCTTCAAGAGGACAGGGCCCAAGTCAACATCAACCAACTGTGTTGTTGTGTAGGCAAGTTGAGCCGCTCCCATGTTGCACCCCGTTCAATACTTCCAGTGTTACACAGTCGATCCGGAACTCCTTCGTTCTCGGCCGAGGACCAAAGCTTCTTTTCGTCAAGGATAAACCGGCTGAACACCAAAATCAAGTGTATGTCGACCCTCTGAGCGTGTCGGTCCCTGCGGGGCGCAACGCGGCCAAGATAACCGGGAGATCACCCTCGGGTTCGCCGCCAGCTCAAACGTCAGTGGACTTCCCGTTGGCCACATCATCGACATCGCCAAGAAGGCCTGGGAGCACTGCCTCCGAAGCGCCACGGTCAGATCCAAAGGATCCAGCGCCTGGCCTTATTTCCGGGAGTTCGGTGGGAACGCTCTTGGCTGGGGGATCCACCTTGCGCCGTTCATTTGAAATCGACATGGCAAGCCTCCCATCCGGCTCGTTCCACGCACGCACAGTTTACCGCAGACGCACATGTCCACACCGCACGCCGCCATCGTGATGGACTTGCACCTCCAGCGCGACCTGCCGCAGGCTATTAACTTCCTCCACCATATCGAAGAGACCGGCTACCCGCTGCGTTCCATGAGCTACGAGGGCGACCTGGTTCTTGTCGAGGCCAATACGATGCCTAACCAGCTGCAGAAATACTGGGCGTTGTGGCTGATTTGATGAGTTGACACCACCGGTTGGGGTAACCATTCGGGCCGATTGGTCCATTAAAAAACTAGAAAAACTTACTTGACACGGGAACAAGGTGTAATTTGGGATCGCGATACGCTCAGCCGCCTCCCTGTCTCGGTCAGATCACGTGTTTGATCGGCACGATTGTTCGCGTTAGGAGACAACGCCTTGAGCCAGCACCCCAAGCAAGGTGATCCTCATTTTAGCAAAGAAAGTGTTTCACGCCGCGGCAACGTCCCCAGCGGGTGCAAGGGGACCGCGCCTACGACTCCGAGGGCCATCGCCGGGTCCTTCGCTGGTTGGGGATCACTCCGGTCCCAGCACGGCGTGGCACCGAAAAAAGCAGCGGTCTCGGGACTACCGCTGGGGGGTGGAACGTACCTTGAGTTGCCTGTACCAATATCATGCAGCTTGCGGATTCGTTACGAACGCCGTGCGGATATCCATCAAGCGTACCCGGAACTGGGTTGCATCCTGAGCTGTTAGAAATGCCTGAAAGGTTCCTTATGTTACTGGGTGTAAGTAATTAACGGTGCCACACAATGAAGTTGCTCTCTGTGGGGATTTGTGCTTCCGGGTGGTAAGGAATGGCGCGCGGCGTAAAGTGGGTCGATGGACGCGGGCTTTGCACCTTGGCGGTATAAACCACCCCGTTCGCGATCCTAGATCCCTGCTGTTCCGGGAGCATACTCTGGCGGAAAGGAGGCTCCTTGCCCTCGGGGTCGGCATATATCTCGACCCGAACCCACTCCGGTGAGACGCTGCCCAACTCTACGAAGACCCTGAATATCCATGCGTTCTCCTCTCGCTTCGTTTCCAAGGCACCAAAACGAATGTGGTTCCAGTTTTGACATAAATTGGACCACCAGGAGGAAAGTTCCCGTGCCAGTCGGCCCTGCTCGGCGGTGCGCCGACGAAAGGTCGAGGCCGCGGGCAGATACATCTTCTCCAGATATTCCCTGAGCATGCGATTCGTACTGAAGCGCGGGGTCAAACGGGCCATGCTCGCGCGAATGCGGGCTATCCAGTGGCGCGGGAGACCTCGCTCGTCGCGGTTATAAAAGGTGGGAATAATGTCTTCTTCTAAGAGGCGATAAAGTTGTTCAGCCTCGCGTGCATCCCAGTCCGGCTCGTCGTGTTCCTGGCCGTCTCCCAAAGCCCAGCCGACCTCGGGGGAATAGGCCTCGGCCCACCAGCCATCCAGTTCGGACAGATTTAAACCGCCGTTAACCAGCACTTTCATTCCGCTGGTGCCGCTGGCTTCCCAGGGCCGTCGGGGTGTATTAATCCAAACGTCCACTCCTTCAACCAGTTCCTGGGCCAGCGACATGTCATAGTCTTCCAGGAACACGACCCGTCGTCGCACCGCCGGATTATTCAGGAACTCCATCCAGGCTTGAAGGAGTCGCTTGCCTTCTGTGTCTTCGGGATGGGCTTTACCCGCGACAATAATCTGAACGGGACGCCCGGGTAGATTAAGCAGGCGGATGAGCCGCTGGCGATCATAAAGGAGCAGATTGGGACGCTTATATGCTGTAAATCGGCGGGCGAATCCCAGGGTCAGGGCATCGGGATCGAGGGCCTCCTGCGCTTGAGCCACAGCCTCGGGATCGCCGCCGCGTTGACCGATTTGTCTGGCCAGCCGAGCCCGCGCATATCGGACGAGGTCAGCACGTTCTTCGGCCCGGGCCTTCCAGATCACTTCATCGGGAAGAGCCTCTATAACTGCCGTCAACTCCTCCGCCGAACCGAGCCAACGGCCTTTGCCACATGCTTCCGACCACAAGCGGTCGGTCCATCGTGAATCCCAGGTGGGAACATGCACGCCGTTTGTGACATGACCGACGGGCACCTCGGGGATGGGCCAGCGGGGGAACAGGGGAGCAAATAGCTGCCGACTTACGGTTTCGTGCAAAGCGCTGACGCCGTTGGCGGTTATACATCCTCGCATGGCCAGATAGGCCATGTTAAACGGTTCGGCAGCGTCCTGTGCATTTTTTCGGCCCAGCGCCAGCAATTCTTCCAAGGTCAGTCCAAGGTGGGGAAGAAGCGGACTCGTCGGCTGAAAATACTTAGCCATTAATTGCGGTGGAAACAGGTCAAATCCGGCTGCGACCGGCGTGTGGCTGGTAAACACATTTCCCGCTCTCGTTGCCCAGAACGCTTCCCAGAAGGAAAGCTTGTTTCTTATCGCATAACAGCGTGCCCGCTCTAAAACCACAAAGGCCGCGTGCCCTTCGTTAAGATGGCAGACTTCGACCTCCAGGCCGAGCATCTGCAATAATCGCCAACCAGCGATGCCTAGCACAATCTCCTGAAGCAAGCGCAATTCCGTCCCGCCGCCGTAGAGTTTGCTTGTGATGCCACGATCGGCTGGGCCGTTGAGGGGGTCGTTGCTGTCGAGCAGATACAGCGGAAAGCGCCCTACCCGCGCCTGCCAAATCCGGAAAAGGACCCGACGGCCCGGCAACTCCAGAGGCACCTGCAACCATTCGCCCGATGGAGTCAGCACCGGCTCGATGGGAAGACTGAGGGGATCGTGGTACGGATAAATCTCCTGT
>JANWWR010000140.1 GCA_025055835.1 Gemmatales bacterium
GGAGTTGGTGGACGCGTTGGAGGAGCGGATCGAGAAGAGCATGACGGAGCTGCAACTGCGGGAGGAGATCAAGCCGCCGGCCCCTGCCAGTGAGACGAGCTGGTCGGTGGACAGCGGGCACCTGACGCGGGAGATCGACGAATACCTGGGCAACCTCATCCCCGTGGCTGGGAAGTAATGGGACCAAAGGCAACACTTTCTTGAACCCCAAGCCGTGCAATAATAGGAGCAGAGGAGGACGGCAGGTTTTGTGATCGTCCTCCTCTGTCCTTTCGATCGGCTCAGCGACACGCCGGCAAACAGGACGTGATCGCCGTGCTCGTCCTTTCAGGGTAGTGGGTCATGATGAGCGCGTGGTTGATGCTTCGCCAGGCGGAAGAGGCGCTGCGAGGCGGACGGCTGGAGGAAGCGGTTCGGCTGATCAACGAACCGCATGTCTGCGGTCATAAGAAAGCCGAGGCTTTGCGAAGCCGTCTGAGCCGGGCTTACCTCGAACGGGCCAGACAGCACTGCCGACATGGGGATTGGCGGGCTGCGTGGAAAGACCTTGCCGAGGCGGAACAATGCGGTTGCCACGGAGAGGATGCCCTGCGTTTGCAGGAAGATTTGCAGCGGCGGGGATTGGACGAAGCCCGTCGCCTCCTGGAGGCGCGGGATCCGCAAGGGGCCTTGGAGGTCGTCGAGCAGCTTCGCGGCAAAGGAATGCACGGCCCGGAATTAAGCCGAGTCGAGCAAGCCGCCAAAGACTGGCAGGTGGCGGAGCGGTTGGCGGGGCGCGGCGAGTTCGGCCCGGCCCTGGCGATGCTGGAGCGAATCCCGGCTTTTTCTGGAGATGCGGTTCGCAATGCCTACCGCGACTGGAAACGACGACAAAGCGAATATGTGGAAGTCGTTCGCGATCTCTACGAGGCCGTGGAGAAGCAACGCTGGCAGGCGGTGATCGAACTGGCGGATCGGGTTTTGTCGTTGGCCCCGGAGCATCCCGAGGCGGCCAGATTGCGAGCCAAGGCGTGGCAAGCCCTGGAACCGCCGACGCTCCTCCGCTCACAGCCCCGGCCAGTGCCGGAAAGAGCAGGTGGCGAGGAACCGGAACGGCGGTTTGTCCTGTGGATCGACGGCGTGGGCGGCTACCTGATCTGCCTCGCCGACCGGATCAGCCTCGGCCAGGCCGCCGTGGACGTGCCCTTGCTCGCCGACGTCTCCCGATTGCACGCTTATCTGGTCCGAGACGCGGAAAGCTACTCGCTGGAGGCCCTTCGGCCGACGCGACTCAACGGCAAGGAAACGAACCGAGCCGTGCTGAGCGATGGCGACGAGATCACCCTGGGAAACAGCTGTCGTCTACGCTTTCGCCTTCCCGTGGAGGGCAGTTTGACCGCTCGGCTGGAGTTCGCCTCCGATCATCGGCTGCCGTTGAATCTGGACGGGATCATCCTGATGGCGGAGTCGTGTCTGCTGGGTCCGGAAGGTGTAAGTCATCTTGAAGTGCCCGACGTAGCGGAAACGATCGCCCTGTTCCGCGGCCCCAACCGCTGGGAGGTGCGAGCCTCCGGCGAATTAAACATCAACGGAACGCTGTACCACAATCATGCCGTGATTCCTTTGCCGGGCACGGTCAGTGGCTCGGCGTTCCGGTTCACACTGGAGCCGCTTCACCGCGGCGGTCTCTATCTGTGACTCACGGGAGCGCAGTTCGCGGAGCGGGAAACCTTGTTCGGCATATAACGCAAAACGACTCGACGCCATAGCTTTCGTCCGCAAAGGCCACAGGTTCGAGAGGGAAACGACCATGCCCGCGAGGTTCACCTACAAGAACGGCGACCGTCCCCTGGACGGATACACGATCAAGCGGGGCATCGGGCACGGCGGATTCGGCGAAGTGTACTTTGCCGTCAGCGATGGGGGCAAGGAAGTAGCCCTGAAATTGATCCGTACTAATGTGGACGTCGAACTTCGCGGCATCCAGATCTGCCTGAATCTAAAACATCATAATCTCGTGCAAATCTACGACCTCAAGGAGGACGTGAATGGCAACAACTGGATTGTCATGGAATACATCAGCGGCAAGGGGCTTAACGAGTGGATCAAGGAGAATCCCCGCGGATTGTCCGAGGAGCAGGTTTGCCGATGGTTTCCGCAGATGGCTCGGGGCGTCGCCTACCTCCATGAAAAAGGAATCGTCCACCGGGATTTAAAACCGGGCAATGTGTTTATCGAAAACGACGTCGTCAAAGTCGGCGATTACGGACTGTGCAAACTCATCAGCGGGACTCATCAGTTTCAACACACGGAAGGCATCGGCACGCTCTACTACATGGCTCCGGAGGTCGGACAAGGAGTCTATGGCAAGGCCATCGACATCTATGCTGCTGGCGCGATCCTTTATGAAATGCTCACGGGCCAGGTACCGTTTAACGGTCAAACCCCCAGCGAGATATTAATCAAACACCAGACGGCGGCTCCCGATTTGAGCAGGGTTCCCGAGCCATACCGTCCCATTATCGCCAAGGCCCTGCACAAGCAGCCCGACCAGCGCTATGCCAGTATGACCGAGATGGCCGAGGCCGTGGAAAAGATCGGTGGGTCCGGAGAGGTTCCGACCGTGGTGCGCCCCACCGATGCCATATCCCGAAAGCCACCGCCGGTCGTTATCCCCGTTGAACCAAAAACGGATTGGCGTCTGATCCTGGCAGAAAGTTGCGGCACGTTTGGCGTCGCCGCCGCGCTGGCCCTGCTCTGGATGGTGCCCTGGATCGCCGTGGAGCATCTCGTCGAAGAGAATCGCGACATCGCCGAGTATGGAGCGGCGTTGTTCCTGATCACCCTGACTTCCTGGAGCGTGTTGGCCTTGTCCATGGTCTGGCGGTCCATCCGGGGGGCTTCTCCATTGTGGATGCGGCTCAGCTATCTGATCACGGGGCTGGGGCTTGGGGTCGTGGCAGCCTGGCTGCGCGGCTGGTCCTTCGACTTCTACCCGGAGGCCAGGGAATCCGCCGGCATCTTCTCCAGTCTGCTGGCTGACCTGGGGCAAGCCTGTCCCCTGCCCGGAGCGGTGTTCTGCTACATGACGTTCTTCGGGCTGGCCCTGGCCATTCCCCGGTGGTGGCGGATGACCGACCGCCAACGGCGAAAGCGGTTCTCGTTCTGGCCGGTGGTGGTCACGGGCCTCGGAGCCGCCCTGGCCGCCCTATTCTGGCCGGAAACTTCTTACTCTGGCCTTCAGTCCTGGGTGGTCGGATTCGTGGTCCTGATCGCCACGTCGGTCATCGTGCAATTGGCCAGCCCGTGGTACCCCCCGCCTCCCAAGGCGGCTCGAGCTCCCTTGAGATATCGGCTGACATGATCCGGGGAGGAGGCTCATGACAGATTTTTGGTTCTCGCCCTATCTCATGGTTCTGGCTTTGTCCGTGGTCCTGCCGGCCTGCTCTGCCGCGGCTGGGTCTGGTGCCGCTCAGGAAACGGACCCGGAGGCCGTGCGCTTTTCCGCCTCCCCGAATCAATCCATCCGTTTCCGGGTGGTCGGCCGATTGCAAACCGATGAGACGAAAGCCTACCAGTCGGCCTTGGCATCAGCCCGGGATCGCATCGTGCTGGGGCTGCGTGAGCTGAAACCTCACCTGACATTTGATCGGTTGACACGGGACATGGTTGATCGCTTCGTCGTCAGCCGCAAGACGCATTCGGAGTACATCAAACCCCCGGTGGACAAGGTCATGTACGCGACCACTCTGGACCTCGAAATAAGCAAGCAGGATCAGCAGGAGCTTTACAAGTTGATGCGTCTCGAAGAATCGCAACTTCGGCAGGCCTGGCTGGTGCGTCCGTACATCTTGATCGTCGTCGTGCTGCTTGTGGCGGCTGCTTACTTCCGCCTGGAAGAGAAAACGAAAGGATACTACACCTATTGGCTGCGTACAGCAGCGGTCCTGCTTTTGCTGCTCACCCTGGCAGGGGTGGCCTACTTCAGTGTTGTGAACCCTTCCGTGATCCCCTGACGGCATCCGCCAACCATCCTCTTTGCCAAACAAAAAGGCTCGATCCGAAGATGCGGACCGAGCCTATGGGTGGGGGAGTTGGGTTTTGCTTAGCCGGTTATCCTACCGGATCGTGATCCATCACGGGGCAGTAATGGTGATGCCGTAGTTCCCCGTGCCTCCGTTGTAACCGAAAATCTGGAAGAAGTACTGTTCGCCAGCCGTAGCGTTGAAGGACACGGTTTCCGTACCGCCTCCACCGCGATTCGTGCTGCGGCCGATCTCCTGCAACGTGCCGGTGCCCGTCCGACGATAGACGATCAGATCCAAGTCGCCGGCGCTGTCGTCCATGTCGATCTGCACGGTGGTGGGACCGCTGTTGCGGGTTCGGAAGCGGAACCAGTCGCGGTCCTGCTGGACGGTGCTGGCGATGCGCAGCCCCGGCACTTGCTGGATGCCGGAAATGCGGCCCAGGTTGTAGGCCTGGTTCGAGAAGTTGTTCGGCTCGTAGCGGCTGTCGCGGCTGCCGTTGCCCGGGTAGCCTCCGCCGTT
>JANWWR010000204.1 GCA_025055835.1 Gemmatales bacterium
ATTCGAGTTTCACTGGCCTCTTAACGGCCTTAGCACGTTGCGCCATGAACGGGAGGCGGATCGGGAGGAGCGTTCACAGCTCCGGTTTCAATGGCCTCTTAACGGCCTTAGCACGTTGCGCCCCGCGACGAGAAAGGCAACATCACCGCGGTAACGCGGTGTTTCAATGGCCTCTTAACGGCCTTAGCACGTTGCGCCTCCCCCCTCCCTAAGTCCTTGTCCAGCAAGCACTTCAAGGGCCTGTTTGCCGACACCCCCCGGTTTTCTCCACCTTCATCAAATCTACATATGCCCTCAACCACCACGATTTTCGCCACAAGGCTTTGCCAGATCAGTGGTTGCGTTTTTGCCGACACCCCCCCGCCTTTTTCACCCCAAAACCAGGGGTCGGCAAGGCAATCTGGGCAATTTGGGAAAGATCAGGCCCTGCCGTGCAAGAAAGGCGGGCCAAGGGTTTGCGAGCAATCGGGCTTAGCGTACACCATATGCCCGAAGGTGGCAAGGGGGTAGGCGGGGCGAGGCCGAAAAAACTGGTCTCCGGGGCGGGGGACTAGGAATTCCTCGCTGACGCTTCGGGTTGCTGTCTCTGGCGAGCGGGGCACGTCAGTCCCCTGGTGAGACGCATCTGAAGAATCCTCGCTGACGCTTCGGGTTACAGGTACGAGATGTGGCGAGCGATGGGGTCATGGCGACGAAGGACTCGGTCAGGCGACCGGGAAGCTGACGCTTCCCGCTCGCCGTGCTGTACGGATCAGGGTTGGTGTTCGCGGTGATGGCTCCCTCGCGGACGCTGCGGGTTACGATGGGAACCCTCGCTGACGCTTCGGGTTTCTGTCTCTGGCGAGCGGGGCACGTCAGTGCCCCGGTCAGACGCATCTGAAGAATCGTCGCGGACGCTTCGGGTTACGATGGGTGGCCTCGCTGAGGCTTCGGGTTACGGGGGGTGTGGCAGAGGCTGCGGGTTGGAAGTGATCAGATTTTCTGGGACGTGCCATGTTGCCCAGATTCCCAAGAAGAAAGGTGCCGAGGGACATTCCAGGCCCGCCACTTGGCCTTGTTCTAATTGCTGGGGATGCCTATATTTCGCTCACTTTTTCGGACCAGGAACAGCTGGGCGGGCTGCCACGGAGGGTAGTCAATGGCCGTGCTTCGGACTTCCCCTTGTCTTGCTCAATGCGGTTGTCGCCCGTCCGCGGTCAGTTCGCCGCTGCTATCGGTCATCATTGTCAACTATCGCCGCTGGCAGGAAACGGCCGCTCTCGTTGAACAACTGACGACCACCGATGCCTACTTCCGAGACAGCATCGAGATCATCGTGGTTGACAACGCTTCGCCGCCTCACCCTCTCGAGGCCCAGATCAAAAGCCATAAGGCGGTTATTTACCAGCGTCTGCCGTGCAACCGTGGCTTTTCCGCTGGAGTCAACGCCGGTTTTAACCGCAGTCACGGGGACTGGGTGCTTGTGCTCAACCCGGATTTGATCGTGTGTCCGGGCTTTATTGACCTTACCTGCTCGGCTGCCATCGAACTGGAGGACGAACCTGTCGAAAACCAGCCGGTGGGGGTGGTCGGTTTTCAACTCCGAAACCGCGACGGCTCCCGGCAATTCTCCACCGGGGTATTTCCCGACCTGTCACGCATGATTCTTGGGCTGCTTAAGAGCCGAAGCATCCGGAAATACGAACTGGTGGACACGGCGGATCGTCGGCCGGTGGCCTGGGTCACGGGAAGCTGCTTGCTGGTGCGGCGAAGCTGCCTGGAACAGCTTCGCGGCTTTGACGAGGATTTCTTTCTCTACTACGAGGATGTGGATCTATGCCGCCGGGCTCGGGAGAACGGCTGGGCGGTCTGTTACGAACCGGGCGTGGAGGCAGTGCATCTGGATCCGCTGCAAAATCGGCCGCTCACCGCTCCGCTGCGGGCTATTACTCGCCATGCTTCATTGACCTACTTCCGCAAGCACTTGCCGCGCTGGCAGTTTCTGGCGCTGTCCCGGATTATCCGGGCGGAAGCGTGGCTATTAGAAAAATGGGCCCGGTGGACCGGCAAACGATCCGAAGCAGCCATCGCCCGGCAGATTCAATGGATTTGTCGGGACCTGGCCGGGGATCGGACTCGCCAGGCCCGGCGTCGTCTCGAGGCGGTTTTGCGTTTGGCCGGAATGCAACGGCCCACCCGAAATGGATGCCCCGATCGCGTCGTAACAAGAAGCCCGGCAGCGTGACGTCAGGCAATCACGACGTCAGGACCACAAGGACGACAACAGCCACGGACAGTGCCGTGACCAGTCCGAGCTTGGTCAGGAACAGGCGGCGTTGGAATTGTGGTTCCAGGGCGGGTTGCCAAAGCAGGCTCTCCAGAAAAGCGACCCGACGGGCGATGCTGGAATGCCGCCAGCTTGGCTTGTCGCGTTGAATGCCGTTAAGATCGGCGACGCGCTCCAAGGCCCGAATGAAAGTCCGGATGCCGGTCGGGCACAGAGGCAGACTTCGCGGGGCGTCTCCGAGAATCAGGCCATCATGGCCAGTGCAGTCAGGCTGCCCGCAGGAGACCGACTTGCATCCGTAGATATCCGCCTGTCGTTCGCAGCGGCGGGACAACAGCCCGAAGACCAGCCAGATATAGCCGCCCAGGAACAGCAGTCCGCCGACCGAAGCGAGCCAGATTTCGCCGCTTTTTGCCCAGTCTCCGAGGAGACCGAGATAATCGGCCTCATTTTCGGGAAGCGGCGGAAGGATGAGTTGAGCGGTCAGGGAGATGACCATCAGACTCAGCATCATAAAGCCGAGATACAGGGCCATGTGGTGATGTTTGACATGGCCGACTTCGTGGCCGAAAACGGCTTCGATTTCCTCGGGTTCCAGGCCGTTGACCAAGCCATCGCTGAGCAGGACGTAACGGGGGAAGCGGAACACGCCAGTAACCATCGCGTTGGCCACGCCGCCCCGGGTGTTCCACAGGAGAATGTCCGTGTAAGTGAAGCCCAGACGGCGAGCCGCGGCCTCAAGCCGATGCCGCAGCGGTCCCGGGGGCAGGGATCGAGCGTTCCAGAGCACTTTCAGCAGCCAGGGAGTCAGAATGAGGATGATGAACAAAAGCAGACCGGCAGACGCCAAAAGAAACCACGGTTGCCCGCTGGCTTCCGGCATCAGGGCGATCATCGTCTCGTGGATGCCGGTGAAGATCAGGATCGGGGCCAGCACGAGGCCCAGGTAGAAGCGGATGTGGTAGCCGAGATAGGCCATGCGTCCCCAGAACGTCTGGCCGCTGTAGCGGGTGCTGGTCTCGAACAGGGCCTTCTCGGTGTCGTAAAAGCCGAGCCATTCCAGGCAGATTCCGAGGAGGAACGGAGCCAGGATCAAAAGCTCGTCGAGCAGGATGACGTCGCCCAGTTCCCAGGTTTCCCGCACAACCGTGCCCCAGCCGAGCAAAAACAGGCTGGCGACATACCAGCCGACGCAGGCCAAGGTGTGGAACAAGCGAACGCGGGTGTACAACCGCAGGGTGGCGGCTCGCGAGTCTGGCCGGTCGTGGATGCGACGAACAAAGTACCTCGACCACAGGAGCGTGGACAGGCTCAGGAGCAGCACACCGGACCAGGTCGCAACAGCAGTCCAGAGCGGATGGAAGAATGGAGCGGCCGGCGTCACGGGAAGGAACGCCAGGCAGATGACGAGCATGAGCAGAAACTGCATCGGCAGGCCGTCCTCGCAACCGGAAACGGTTCCGCAGACCGATCCCATTCTAGCCCGGGGAATCCACGGCGAAAAGTTGCCTGCGTGGCGGGGAGACGTCAGCCCGGCAAAGTCGCATAGGAGCCGGGAACGCCTCCGGGGTATAATCCCCGACCGCTCGAGCAACGGGCCTCGTCCAAGGGCATCGTGACCGGGGGCCTTGGAGAATACGGAAGTTCCTGGCGTAGGCGGGAGTGGGGCCATGCGAATCTGCGTCTTCGAAGACCGAGGCGTGGAGAACCTGGAGCCGTTGACGCTGACACGGCCGGTGTTCGACCTGCTCTGCGGAACCTGCACGATTCTGGAGCGTCAACGCAGCTATTGGGGGGCCGGTGAGATCGGTGCCTTGTTGCGTCCCTGGCTGGCGGACCTGTGCCGCCAGATGCATCCCGACGTGCAGGTGAATAACTGCCCGTGGCTGCGCTCCGACACGACGGTGTTGCTCAACGGTCGCTGGCTTCCCCCGCTGGAAAAACCCAGCGACTTCCATCAGCCGCATATCGGCCTGGTGGGTGACGACGTGGCTTATGCCGTCCTGCCCTGCGATCAGTTGACCTACTGCTCTCCGAACACGATTGACGATTGCCTGGAAACCTGGCGGCACCGCCTGTCGGCGCGACCGGCCGGCGGCTGGATGATCAGTTTCCCGTGGGATTTGATCCAGTGCAACGCAGCGATGCTGCGTCAGGACTGTGCCCGAAGCATCGCCCAGGAGGGTCGGAGCCATCGGCCCGGCAATGTCGGTATTGTCGGGCCAAGCGATCTGCTGCGTGTTCATCCCAGTGCCCGCGTGGACCCCTTCGTGGCGGTGGACACGACCCATGGGCCGGTTCTGGTGGCGGAAAACGCCGTCGTTCAGTCGTTCAGCCGACTGGAGGGGCCGTGCTTCATCGGCCCGGGTGCGCAGATCCTCGGGGCGAACCTCCGCGGATCGAGCATCGGTCCCGGCTGCCGAGTCGGCGGTGAGGTCGAGGCGAGCATCTTCCAAGGGTTCGTGAACAAGTATCACGAGGGCTTCGTCGGCCACAGCTACATCGGAAGTTGGGTAAATCTTGCCGCGGGAGTGCAGATCGGCGACTTGCGGCATGACTATCAACCGATCCGCGTCACGATCAACGGCCAGGAGGTGGACAGCGGCCAGATCAAGCTCGGGGCCATCGTGGGCGATCATACGCAAATCGGGCTGAACGCTTCGCTGAATCCGGGGACGGTGGCCGGTGTCTTCTGCGGGCTGCTGCCGACGGGCGGCTATCTGCCACGGACCATCCCCTCGTTTTGTGCCTACTGGAACGGGATTCTGATCGAGCAACCGAGTCTGCCTCAGTTGCTCAACACGGCCCGAACCATGATGGCCCGACGTGGTCAGGATTGGACACAGACCCGCGCCGCCCTGTACCGGGCCTTGCATGAACGGACCAGCGCCTACCGCCGACATATCCTCCGGCAGCGGGAACAGCGGTATCTGCGGCTCAGTGCTTGAAAAAATCCTTGCCTCATGGCTGGGCTTGGAATCACGCCAAGGAAACCAAGTCCTCGACCAGTCCGCCGAACAGTCCTATGAGGCTGGCTTCATTCTCGAAGTGGTTCCACCAGTAAGGCCCTTCGCGGAATAGCGTCAAAGCACCGACGAGGGGGAGATACAGCAGCCCCAGACGGCGAGCCTGGGCGGTGTGGCCGATCTCATGGGCCAGGACCTCGGCGGGTGACGGCACAGCGGGACCACCCGCGGCCAAGCGGCGGTCGGGATCAGTCAGGCGTCCAGCGACGACAGCCACGGGACACTCCGGCCTGACCGGGGTTTCAGACAGTTGCTGGAAAAGGGCCTGGGCGAAGTGCTCACCGACAGCGATCAGGTTTGGACTCCAGCAAGTACACGTGCCGCGGAGAAGGGGCCAGCGGGATGAGAGGTTGCGACACGGCGTCACCACGACGCGAATCTGCCGCCAGTCGCTTTCGTGCCGGGTTCGGCCCCAGATGCGGAAGGATCGCGTGATTCTCCAGTCCCGGAGCATGGTTGTCAGCCCGCCACAGCCCCGTCCAAATCGCCCCCGTGCTTATCTGGTATGATAAAGGCTGACCTGGGGATGAGCAGCTATGGACATTGATCGGAATCTGTTGTTCGGATTGGTGGCCCTGCAAGCGGACCTGGTGGCTCCGACGCAGCTGGTGGACGCCGTCGCCGCCTGGGCCAACCGTCGGGAACGTCCGCTGGCCGATATTCTTCAGGATCGCGGCTGGATCACCTCCCGCGACCGGGCTACCGTGGATTATCTCATGGATCGCCGCCTGAAGAAGTACGGAGGAAACGTGCGGTCGAGCCTGGCGGCGGCAGCCGATCCAAACATTCGGGAGGCCCTGCTGGGTGCGATTCGAGACCGGGACGTGCTGCGGTCCATCGCCGACCTTCCGCCGCACCACGCGCCGACCAGTGGCATATCTTCCGCGCCCCGGGGCCGCGAGCGATTCACGCTCAACAATCTGACCACCCTGGATGCGATATCCCAGACCTGGAGTGCCCGGGACGAGGAACTGGGTCGGGAAGTAGTCTTAAAGGAACTGCGGCCGGAGGCGGTGAAGGACAACGCTTCGCGGGAGCGGTTTGTCCGAGAAGCCCGATTGGTCGGCCAACTGGAGCATCCGGGCATCCTGCCCTTGTACGAGCTTTCACAAAACACCACGACGGGCATCCCGTTCTGCACCCTACGGCTGCCGCGTGGCAAATCGCTGGCGGAACTGATTCAAACCTACCACGACAAGCGACGCCGGGGAGAAGCCCATGCCATCGAATTCCGGGCCCTGGTGCTGGGCTTTCTGGACGTGTGCCAGGCGGTCGCCTTCGCTCACAATCGCTTGATCGTTCACCTGGACCTGCATCCCGGGCAGATCATCGTGGGTGAATTCGGAGAAGCCGTTGTCTGCGAATGGCATCGGGCCAGGAGACTTTCGGAACTCATGGCCCAGGCCGACGCATCCGGCAGCAAGAGCGTCCCTACGGCTTCTCCGGACTCTGATGCCGCCATCGAAGCACTTCAGCGGGTGACGCCCTACACTGCTCCGGAACAAGCTCAGGGCCGCATCTCGGAAATCGATCCATCCACGGACGTTTATGCCCTGGGTGCGATCTTGTACGAGATCCTGACCGGCCAGCCGCCTTTCAGTGAATCCTCGCAAGACGACCTGCGACGCCAGATCGTCGAAGACGCACCGGTTCCACCCCGCCGACTGAATCGGGAAGCTCCCGCAGCCTTGGAAGCAATCGTACTCAAGGCCCTCAGCAAACGCCGGGGCGACCGCTATGCCCGCGCCAGCGATCTGCTCCTCGACTTGGAACGCTGGCTGGCCGATGAGCCGATCCAGGCATGGTCTGATTCCTTGCCGTATCGGCTGGTCCGTTGGGCGCGCCGCAACCGTCCCCTGGTGCAGGCGGGATACGTCGGTCTGGCGATCGTGTTTGTGGTGCTGCTTGTGATGGTGGTCGTGCTGGAGCGAAGCAGCGCGGAGGCGATCCGAGGTCAACGTGCCGCGGTCGAGGAGAAGAGCCGGGCCGAGTATGCGTTGCATCGGGCGGACCGCCTCATTGAAGAACTGACCAGGCAGATCGCGTCATCGCCCCTGCTTCGAGAGGGAGAACTGGCTTCGCTGCGGCGACGGCTCCTTGAAGACGTGGCCCAGTACCATGCTGATGCCAAGTTCTACTTTCCCGGGGGGTCCCAGTTCCACGAAGAGCAGGCCGCGGCATATCTGCGTCTGGCCCGGATCGCCGCCGAACTGGGCGACGCGGAAAAGGCGTTGGCTGCCTTGTCCGACGCCCGGGACGCCCTCAATCGTCTGGTGCTGGAGCAGCCGCGGAATTACTCGGCCCGTCTGAGTCTGGCTCACATCGAGGGAGAAATGGCCCGCCAGTATAAGGCCCTGGGACAAATCGACCAGGCCCTGACGGCGTTGCAAAGCTGCGTCAGCGCTTACGACGCCCTGCCCAGCAAGGCGTTCACGACTCCCGAGCGAGTCAGCGAGCGCGTCTCCCATTCCGCCGATCTCCTCGAACTGCTCCTGGCAAAAGATCTGCTCGAAGAAGCCGAGACGCTTGCCCAGCGCAGTTTCCGAATCCTCCAGGAAACACTTCAAAGTTCCCCGGATAACGTGGCGGCTCTGGCCCAGATGGTCCGCATCCGCACCCTGCAAGCTCAACTTGCCCAGCGTCGGAAGCGGGGAGCCGACGCGGTAAACCTGTTCCGCGAAGCCCTTCAGACGGCCCAGGATTTAGCGGCGCGGGACCAGGCTTATCGTCCGGCTCTGGTCGGCTGTTACCGCAGACTCGGCCGGGCGCTGATGGAAACGGGACAACTCGCGGAAGCGACGAGCGTCCTGCGGGAAGGAGTGGCAACCGCCAACCAACTCACTCGGGCCTTTCCCATGGTATCCGCCTTCCGGGCCGACCTCGCCTCCTTGCACGCCGACCTGGCCGAGGCGTTCCTACTGGCTGGCAAACCGAACGATGCCGAGGTCGAGGCTCGCCGCGTTGTCGAACTGGCGACGCAACTTCGTCGGGATTCCGGGCCGTTTGCGGGCTGTGCTCCGGACCTGGCCTCAGCCTGGGTCACCTTGGCCCGCATCGCTTCTCAGCGCGGAAACGACGAGGAAGCCCGGCGGTCTCTCCAGGAAATCTTCTCGCTGGGCGAGGACCTCCGCAGTCGCAATCGCTATCCCGAGGCCATGCGATTCTGGGAGGGCATGGCTCATCGCCTGCTTGCCCGCCAGTCTCTGCGAGCAAAGCGTTTCGAGGAGGCCCAGGCGGAATTGGACCGGGCGCTGGTCGCCGATCCCCACAGTGCCACGGCCGTTCAGGCCGAACGCATAAACGTGCTGGCCTCCCAGAGACAAGCGTCCGAAGCACTCGAACTAGCGAAAACCCTGCTTAAAGATCGGTCGGCTGGCGCAACAGACCTGATCCGCGCCGCCGTCGGCGTAGCGATCATTCTCGAACAAGCAGCGGCGAATCAGCGCTCGGTCGCCGAGGACCTGGTGCCCGAATTGCTGGCCGAGGCCCGACATCGCTCCGGCACGGGCTTTCCTGTTATTTGGCAACTATTGACCCACGATCCCGACGCCGAGCCGCTACGCAAGTTGCCGATTTGGCGGCGAATCCATGAAAGTTTGCAATACCAGTCCGGAAGTGAATCCCGCTGATCAGCGGTAGTCTGAAATCTAAGGCCTTCCCGAAAGCGTGGAACCCGGCCAATTGGACAACTACCGAGTTGCGACCTAACCTTGTTGCGGACTCAGGGCGGGCCAGAATCGCCGCGCTCCCCGTCCGATCTCAGCCTGCGCAAGGAAATGTAATTGCCTCAGAGACTTCAATTATGCCCTTGGTGAAAGAACCCAACGCGGAACCGATTCCCGGCTATCGGCTCATCGAGCCTTTAGGCAGCGGCGGGTTTGGCGACGTCTGGAAATGCGAAGCCCCCGGCGGGCTGTACAAAGCAATCAAGTTCGTTCACGGCAATCTTAACGCACTCGATTCCGAAGGCGTCCGCGCGGAACAGGAACTCAAGGCACTTCAACGGGTCAAGGAGGTCCGCCATCCGTTCGTCCTTTCCATCGAACGGATCGAGATCATCGAGGGCCAACTGGTCATTGTCATGGAGTTGGCCGACAAGAACCTCCATGACCGCCTCGTCGAGTGCCAGCAGGCGGGGTTGCCCGGAATACCGCGGGATGAACTGCTCGGCTACATGCGGGATGCCGCCGAAGCGCTCGACCTCATGAACAAGCAGCACGACCTGCAACATCTCGACGTAAAACCACGCAACCTGTTCCTGGTGGGCAATCGCGTCAAGGTCGCCGACTTCGGACTGGTCAAGGACCTGGAAGGCCGAACCTTCAGCACGCCCAACAGCGGACCGATGGGCGGCGTGACGCCGTTGTACGCCTCGCCGGAAACCTTCAATGGCATCATCAGCAAGCACAGCGACCAGTACAGCCTGGCCATCGTGTACATGGAGATGTTGACAGGTCGTCGGCCGTTCAACGGCAAGACACCCCGGCAACTTTTTCTCCAGCACACCCGCGAGGAGCCGGACCTTTCGCCGCTTCCCGAGGCGGATCGACCCATCGTCGCCAAGGCCCTGTCCAAGAACATGGCCCAACGCTTCCCCTCGTGCCTCGACTTCGTCAAGGCGTTGTGCCTGGGCCGCATTCCATCCTCAAGTTCCCCGTCGGATGGTCGGGACAGCAAGGCGGCTCCCGCGGCAGCGCTGCCCAACACCCTGGAGGATTTCTTCCTCTCCCCCGTCGAGGCCTCGCCATCACCCGGCAGCTATGGCGAGTCTAGCCCGGAGCCGCTTAGCCCGGAAGAGTTGAGTCGGCTGTCCGTGACCGTGGCTCAGCCGCTCAGCGGCTCCCTGCGGCCGACCGTGATCGTGGGTCTGGGCGGGTTCGGCAAGCAGGCTGTGCTGGCCTTGCGGACGAGGATCATCGACCGTTTCGGCAGCTTGGAAAAACTTCCGCTGTTACGCTACCTCGTCATCGACACTGACGCCGAATCGTTGAACGAGGCCCTGAACGGTCCTCCCGAGCAATCGTTGCTGCAATCGGAGCTTCAATACCTGCCCTTGCAGCGTGTCGGTGACTACCGAAGAAACACGCACAAGGACTTTGAATTGGCCCGGGAATGGATGCCGCTGGAAAAATGGTACTCGGCTCCACGCTCGGTCGAGACGGGGGGAGCGCGAGGCTGTCGGGCCTTGGGACGGCTGGCGTTCTACTACAACTACAGCCGACTGGCAGCACGTCTGCGCACGGAGATCAAGGCGGCCTGCGATCCGCAGAACGTGGATTCCTCGGTGACCCAGACGGGTCTGGCGGCACGGAGCAACATTCCCCAGATTTACATCCTTGCTGCCGCGGGGGGCGGATCCGGCAGCGGGATGCTCGTGGACCTCGGCTACGCCTGCCGGCGCATCCTGGCCGAACTCGGTTTCCGCGAACCCGAAGTGTCGGCGTGGCTGCTGATCGGCGCGCCGACGGACCCGGCCACGCCCGCTCAGGAACAGGCCAATGTCTTTGCCACGCTGACCGAGATTCGGCACTTCAGTGATCCGACGGTCGAGTTTACGGCTCGCTATGCGGGGAATCCGACTCCCGTGCACGATCCGGCGGCTCCGTTCCAGTCGGTTTATCTGACCCGGATGGGGCATCGGAGCCTCGACGGGCTGAAGGAATCGGCGGCCAGAATGGCGGGGTATCTGTTCCACGATCTGACAACGCCGTTGGGCGGTCGTCTGACGGGATCGCGGCTATCGCAACGGCTCAATCAAGAGACGCCGTTCCGCAGTTTCGGAACCTATTCCGTGTGGTTCCCGCGCGGTTTGTTGCTCCGGGTCGCTGCTCGGGCTGCCTGTGATCGGCTCCTGGAAAGCTGGCTGACGTCCCGCGAAGACGCTGCCTGGCTGGACGCCATCGCCGACGCCTGCGACCGCCGCCTGGCCGAGCCGCGTTGGAACCTCGAACAGATTCAACACGCCATTGAGGAAGCTGCCGCGTCCGGGGCGGAAGGTCATCCCCAGCAGGCTTTGACTGCCTTTCTCGCCACCTTGCAGGTCCAGGCCGATTCCATGGTGGCGCTGGAGGACCCGGTCGGCTGGTGTCGCCAAGCCCTGGAACGGGTCCACGAATGGGTCGGCAGCGGCGTCGCCGCCATCGAGGAAACCAGCGAATGGCGGAAAAGCCGTCTGCATCGGCTCTTCTCCGCGGCCGTGCACAAGGTCGCCGAGGAGTATGCCGATCATCTGGCCCAGTTGGCCCACGCCATGTTCGATCAACCGGCTTTCCGTCTCGCCGCGGCCGATGCTGCTTATGGACACCTCGTCCGCCGCTGCGAGGAACGCATCGCTGAACTGAAGGCGGCCATGCAGGAGCAGGTACGGCTCACGGAGAAAGCCTCCTTGCACGTGGACCGGGCGATGGAAGAATGCCTGCAAGCCAGCGGATTCTCCCTGTTCGGCCGAGGAGCTACGCGGCGAGCCTTACGTCGGTTCATCGAGATGCTGGCGATCTACGCCCGGCAGCGGCTCGTGGACGAGCTGTACCGTTCCATTCTGAGTTTTTACCGGGTGCTGGAAGGCAAGCTGCTCGACTTCCAGCGGGACCTGCTTTTGTGCCGCAAACGGCTGCGGGACCTGCGGGAAGTCCTGGTGGCCGACGTGACCACGCAGGAAGAGGAAGTCTATTTCGGCCAGGAGCGGGAACGTCATGCGATGGCCATCGCGTGCAACTACAGCAGCGCCGTCCTGCGGGAGGCGACGCTGGTGCTGGCTTCCCGCGTCGTGCTGCCGGAAGGTGACGCTGATCTCGACGAATCCGCGGCCGTCTTTCTCGGTCAGATCACCGACCAGCAATGGCTCGACCTCGATCACCATTTGCAGGAGCACGTCTTGAATCCGCTGGGCGGGTTGCATCAGATCTGCATGACCCGAGCCGACCTGATGCGGGCCTTGGGCACGCCGCTGGTCGAAGGAGCGGCCCAGTTCTTCGACCGCTTCCTTCCTGTCACGGACGTCTGCGAGGCGGAACTGTCCGCTGCGGAAAAGCTGGACGTGGACCTGGCCGCTCAGATTCGGGCCTATCATCACCTGGCCACGCCGACCGTCGGCTCCGCGAAAACGGATCGCGAGTTGCATTTTCTGGTGCTGCCCAATTCGGAGCACGGCCAACGCCTGGCGGAAACCGCCAAGTCGGTGCTTCCTGATCTGCAAGTCATTCCCGTGGCCAACCAGGCGGATTTGTTGATCTGCCGGGAGGAAACGGAGCTGTCGCCGGCAGACCTGGCCCGGCTGTTGGAACCGTGTCGGCCCGCCTACGAAATCAGCACCACCAGTCCGCTCAGCACACCTCATGCCCGGTGCGACGTGCTGGACTGGATTCCTCTGGAGATGTGAGGCCAAGCTGTCACTAAGCCGATCACCACATCGGATGGAAGCGCTCTTCCTTGGCTCGGTGCAGCCGAAGGGCGTCGGTCAACTGAGCCAGCGTCCGACAGTGTTCGCGATAGGCGGAGAAGAGGTCGCCGCTGCGATAGGCCTCGCCGGCGGCCCGGAGATGCTTCTGGTAGGATTCCCAGTCCACCTGCCACTGGTTTTCCTTGGCATATTCCTGGACGACGCACTCGGCCTCGATGAGCTTTCGCAGCAAGCTCTGATCGATCTTGCAGCGGGACCGGCGATAGACCTGCGGCGGGCCATACTCAGGTTCCTGAGCAGGCTGCTCTTCCTGCCGCTGCGACCGGTGCAGGCCCACCAGTCCGAGGATCAACGACAAAGCCGCCAGGACGAAAACGGAGACGCCTTCCATGAACATTCTGGCCAGGATCAGCAGGAGGGCCATGAGCGACAGCGTGATGCCCGCTCCCAGAGCGACGCCGGGCCAGGGGATCTCCGCGAACAGGACGGAGTTCTTGAGACGGCCCGGGGATTTGCGGGTAGAGGTCGGAATGTCGTTCTGGGACGGCGGCGATTCGCCCGGCAGACGCAGCAGCAGCACCGTGATGTTGTCCGGTCCCCCGCGTAGATTGGCGAGGTCCACGAGAAATCGGCACGCTTCCTCGAGCGGCAAGGAACAGACGATGGCTCCCATCTCCGCGTCGGAAACCAGTCCGCTCAGCCCGTCGCTGCACAACAGGAACGTATCACCCGGCAGGATCGGATGCGGACCTTCGACATCCACCTGGATTGTCGGCTCCGGCCCGAGGGAACGGACGATGACATTGCTGGGCACACCTTCGATTTCGTCGGGATCAAGCCCTTGCCGCCGGGCCAATTCCCATTGCAGGCTGTGGTCGTAGCTGAGTTGCTCGATGTATCCGCTGCGGATGCGATAGATGCGGCTGTCGCCGACGTGAGCAATCCAGACTCCTTCGGGGCGGATGAGGAGGGCGCTGCTGGTGGTGCCCATGCCCTCGAAGTCGGGGTTGTGCGAGCCTTTCTGGTGGATGGTTGAATTCGCCTCGGCGAAGGCCCGCCGTAAGGCTGCCGGTGCCCCGAGAGCTGCGAATTTGTGATAGTTGAGCGGAATCAGATCGGTGGCCAGCTTGCTGGCCAGCTCGCCGACCGCATGAGCGCCCATGCCATCCGCTACCAGCAGCAGATGGCCCCGCTCCTTCCAGGCTTGCTCATCGCTTTGCAGGCTGACGGCGTAACTGTCTTGATTGTGACTGCGGCGCACGCCCACATCCGTCAGACAGGCGTACTCCAAAATGTCGAAGCCCAGTGCGCCCATGACTCCCCACTACTCGCCCATCGAAAACCCTATTTCAAGCTATCACGCCCAGGCCTGCAAGGGGGCCGTTTTGCCAATTTTTCGGCGCTCCCGGCTGCCTTCCGCTTCCAGCCAGGCCGTTTCACTGCCAGCGGAATATCTTCAGGGCGATGGCGAAGCTGACTACGCCGTACAGGGCGAGCACAAGCAGTTGAGGCCACAGGGCGAAAAGCGGCGTCCCTTCGAGCATGGTGGCCCGCAGAGCGTCGATCAGAGGCGTCAGCGGAAGAACCTTGATGAGCGGCTGGAGGAACTCAGGGAAGCGCTCCGAGGAAAAGAAGATTCCCGAGAGCAGCCACATCGGCAGCATGACCAGGTTCATCAGGCCGGAAACCGTTTCGATCGTCTTCGCTCGACTGGCGACCAGCAGACCGATTCCCGCGAAGGTGAACGCCCCCAACACGATGATCAACGCCAGCGCCGCCACGCTGCCCCGGACCTCGACGCCAAACGCCAGCCAGGCGAACAGCAGGATCAGGAGCACTTCGGGAATCATGAACAGCAACCGGCTCAGCATCAGGCCCAGAAGGAAATCACGCTTCTTCATCGGCGTCGCCAGCAGCCGCTTCAGCAACATGCGGATGCGCATGTCCACGGTGACGAAGCCCACGCCCCACATGCCGCCACCCATCAGGCTCAGCCCCAAGAGGCCAGGAATGAGAAAGTCGATGTACCGGCTGCCCCGTTCGGTCATGTGTTCGTCGTGAGTCGGTACGCGTGGCGGCCCCTGGAGCACTTCATGGACGGCGAAGCGGGCCATCATGCTCTCGGCTCGGGCCGGATCGTAGAGGAATGTAAAGCCTGATCCCGTCGCGTCGGGGACGAGAACCAGTTCCGTCTTGCCAGTGCGAAGGCGTTCCCGAGCCTTGTCCGCCGGCAGGATGCGGACCTGGAAGCGGGGATCGTCATGGGCCTTCAGCAGCCGCTCCGCTTCGCTGTCTCCGGGACCGGTGGCAATGACGACGTCGATCTGCGTGATCGGCTTGTTGGCAAAGGCAAGGCCCAACGCCACAGTCATCAGGATGGGGAAGCCGTACACCCAAAAGATCGCTTCCGGCTCCCGATAGAACTCCCGCACCCGAGCCGCCACCAGCTCCACCAGCGGATAGTAACGGCGGGGCGAGACCGGCGAAGGCGAAAGAGTTTCCTGATTCATGACGAATTCGCTTCTCCATCGCGGAGGTGCCGTCCGGTCAAAGAGACGAAGACGTCTTCCAGACTGGCATGCCGCGTGGTCAAACTTCCCAGTTCCAGACCTGAAGCACGAAGGCGACTTAACAGCGCCGGCAGGGCGACGTGCGGTTCACCGACAGACAGGCAAATCTGGCCGTCCTCCTCGCGGATGGCGTGAACGGTCGGTAGATCGGCGAACAGTCGGCCATCAGCTTGCGGGGCTTTTCCATTGCCATCCAGCAGTGAGAACTCAATGACATGTTCCCCGCCCAGAGATTGAATGAGTTCCCGGGGCGTGCCCAGGGCTATGACCTTGCCGTGATCCACGATGGCCACGCGATCGCAGAGCCGTTCCGCCTCGTCCATGTAGTGCGTGGTCAAGAGGACGGTGCGGGCTCGGTCGCGGAACCGGCGAATGATGTCCCAGACCTGCCGACGTGCCTGCGGATCCAGCCCGGTCGTCGGTTCGTCGAGGAAGAGCAATTCCGGATCGCCGATCAACGCACAGGCCAAGGCCAGGCGCTGCCGCTGTCCCCCGGACAGTTTGCCGACCCGAGCATGAGTCTTCTCTGTCAGCGAAACCTGGGCAATGGCTTCCTCCGGCTCCAGACCGTGGCGATAGAAGCTGCGGAACAAAACCAGCGTTTCCCGCACGGTCAACTTTTCGGAGAGCTTGGTTTCCTGAAGTGAAATGCCGATGCGCTGGCGAAGCTCTTCCTCGTCGCGGTCCCAGGACCGGCCCAGGACCTCGACCGAGCCTGATGTCGGTTTCAGGAGGCCTTCGAGGATTTCGATGGTGGTCGTCTTGCCCGCTCCGTTCGGCCCGAGCATGCCGAAGCATTCGCCGAGATGCACTTCCAGGTCCAGACCCCG
>JANWWR010000209.1 GCA_025055835.1 Gemmatales bacterium
TTGCGGGGACTGAACCGGCCACTGCCCGAGCCGTGAGCGAATGCCACGACACCCTTGGCGTCCGCGGGCACCTTCAAAATGCCTGGAAGGCTTCGCCGATCTGCTGGAATTATGACTTCGCGTTCCGGCTCTTTTGACACCACGGCCATGCTACACCCTCCCCATGCGTCCTCGCTCGTCCCAAGCACGGCCTCGCAAGAGATGAGTCGTCGGTCAAATGACAGCGTTTGCAACAGGCGTACCAACGGAGCAATTGTTGGGACTTTTGTTTTTACGTGTACCTTAGGTTGATCCTGACGCCGATTTGGGTTCCCAACGCGCTTGAAGCAGAGAACAAACCACCGAAGGCAAAGAAGTTGCTGTGCGATTCCGTCCAGAGTGGGCGGATTTGCGCAGCAGGTTCATCGATCCATTGAATGAACCGCCGGTGATTCCCCCCACTAAGATAGACATCAAACGTTAGAGGCGTTCCCTGATGCCAAGTATGGCAGCCTTATTCAAGGTTCTTCAAGTCTCTCCCAAGAGGTGACGCACCGTCCGGGCCAGAAGCGGGGCAATAGGTACGACCTCCCAGCCCGGCTCGGGGTTGATGGGAACACTATCCGTGGTGAGGATTTTTCCGAATCCAGCAGAGGCAATTCGCTCCGTGGCTCCCGGGGCCAACACCGCATGGGTGAAGATGGCATGCACCTCCCGTGCTCCGGCTTGGCGGAGGGCATCGGCGGCGGAGGCCAGCGTTCTCCCGGTGCTGGCCATGTCATCAACGATCAGGCAAGGGCATCCTTGCACTTCTCCAAGGACCTGCACCGCGGTTGCCAGGTCCGGTCCGGGTCGCGTTTTGGCAATCCCTGCCAGGCGCGTACCCAAGGCCACGGCGTAACGCTGGGCTCTTTTCATGCCACCGGCATCCGGTGCCACGATGACCAAGTCAGCCAGCCCCCAGCTCCTGACCCGTGGCAGAAAGAGCTCGTCGCCGTACAGCAAGGTGGTCGGCATCGGCAAAGCACTTTCCAGGGCCGGCGTGTGCAGATCCAGGGTGATGAGGTGATCCAGTCCGACGACTCCCAGCAACTGGCCGACCACGCGGGCCGAGCGGGGGTCGCCAGGGCGGCTTCGTTGATCCTGGCGGGCGTAGCCGAAGTACGGCACGACGCCGACGACCCGGGCAGCCCCTGCCGCTCGAACGGCGTCGGCCAGCAGAGCCAGCACAAGGAGATGTTCATTTACCGGCGGATGGGTGGGCTGGACGATAAACACGTCCGCATCTCGCACGTCTTCGGCCACGTGTACTCGTATCTCGCCGTCGGCGAAGGCTCCGACCTCGGCAGACACGAGCGGCACTTTCAACTCCCGTGCCAACTCCTCCGCCAAGGCCGGATGGGAGTTCCCGGCGAGAAGCTTGAGTGAAGGTCGAGGTAGCGAAGTCAATGGAGTCTTCCTTCCGAACCGCAGTCAACGCTTGGTATCCGAAACCAGTTCAAACGCCAGGTATCCAGCGGTTGAAAAGACTAGCAGCAGGTTTCATGCCGCAGAGTCCGCACTTCCTGGAGCGGAACAAGCAATGGCCTGCCTCACGGAATGAATGGCTCGCGGACCAAGAAAGAATCTGTTCCAGCCCCATCGCCTACCCGGTTCACAGACCGGGCTTATTCGCAACCGGAATGGCTCGTAAACTACTCCCGAACCGACCGCTTGACGCACGGATTCCCGGATTTTTTCGGGAACACTTGCAAAAACGAGGTTTGTTTCCTTGAACGGCGTGAGGTCTTGTGGATGAAACATGCGTTGCTGCCCCGTGAACTGCCCGAGGAATTGCAGGTTCTCACCGACCTGGCCCTGGACCTGCGCTGGACCTGGAGCCACGGCGGCGACGCTCTTTGGGAAATGGTGTCGCCCGACCTCTGGGACAAAACCCGGAATCCGTGGATTATACTGCGTTACGTTCCCCAAGAGCGGCTGAACCAACTGGCCAAGGACAGGAACTTCATGGCGGCTCTGGCGCGACTGGTTGCCGAGCGCCGATGCTATTACGACACATTAAGCTGGTTCGAGCGGGACTATGGCCCAGGTCAGCTTAAGCAAGTGGCCTACTTCAGCATGGAGTACGGTCTGGGTGAAGCTCTACCGCTCTACGCCGGCGGACTGGGCATTCTGGCTGGTGATTTTCTCAAGACCGCCAGCGATCTCGGCGTTCCCGTTGCAGGCATCGGTTTGCTTTATCAGGAAGGCTATTTTCGCCAGACATTTGATGGCAATGGCAGACAACAGGAGATTTATCCGTACCACGATCCCCTCAGTCTTCCCATCGAGCCGGTGCTGACTCCATCGGGCGAATGGTTGCAGGTGCCTCTGGAGTTGCCGGGCCGTCGGGTCCTTTTCCGGATTTGGCAGGCGCGGGTAGGGCG
>JANWWR010000105.1 GCA_025055835.1 Gemmatales bacterium
CGACAGGAGTGCCTTGCCGAGGTAGAACAGGGCCAAGGGCGTATCGGCGTGGGCCAGATGCTCCGCGGCTTCCTTGATCCGTCCGAGGAAGTAGCAGGCGATGCCCAGCTTCAGGTGCCATTTTTTGGCCTGGGGGGCGGCGGCCGTGGACAGGCGGGACTTCATCGCGTCCACGGCTTCGCGGAGGGCCTTGAACTGGCCCTTGCCCTGGGCCAGGCCATTACGGAGCTGCTGCACCGTGCCGGCGTCGCAGTCCTCCTTCTCCAGAAACAGGGCCTTGATGTCGGTCTTCAGAGCCTCGCCGACGACGACCATGTGTTGGCTTCCTCCTTACTTCGCGAATCGCTGCGAAACCATTCAAACCTGGGACGGTTCTACCGTCCGACGTGATAAGAACCAAGGCATACAAGACCGGGAAAAAGAGTGTACTGACCGTTCCTGTGACCTGGTACCCTTTAGAGGTTTTGGTTTACGACTCGGAATCAGGGACAGTTCGCAATGGCTTGCGTGGACTGGACCGAGACTTTTCAACCAGGGCTTGGAATCGTGGATTTGCAGCGAGCAGCTCTTCCATGAGGTTGTCATCCTCCTTCGGTTCAAGCGAGACGATGGCCAAAAGCCGCTGGTCAGGCATCTCGATGATGTAAGTCTCCCCGGATTCAGCGCACTCCGTCAGGGTCTTGTTCGGATCGGCTTCCAGGCGGCTGAGTGGGATCGTCCTTATGGGCATGGAACTCTTCGCCCTCCACGATAAGTTTGTTGCCGACCTTGCGGCCTACGATAAGGAGAACGACTTCATCCCCTTCGACATTGTATAGGACGCGGAAGTCGCCGACCCTCAACTCAAAATCAGCCAAGGGATTGGGGCGAAGCCGCTTGATAGCTCGACTTGGTGTCGTAGGCTGGTGCTCCAGACGCGCCCAAATCGCTGCCTCGATGATCCGCTGGTCGCGTTTGGGCAAGGACCTTAACTGCCTCTCCGCCTCCTCGGTAATGGTAATACGGAAGGGCATTACCGCTCCTCGATTTCCTGTCACGCCCGCGGCGTGGCAAAGGAGTTTATACCCATAAGCGGGCGTAAAAAGCAAGAGCCTGATAATGAACATATGTATATATAAGGTGGACAAATATATCGCAAAGGAACGCTGGGCTTGCTCGCGGGGTAGGAGCCGCAGATAATCTGTGCAAGATATCTGGCCGCCGCGGGGCCAGTCACGGAGGTGTCAGCGATGGCGATGCTGCGCAGCACGGCACGACTTTCGATGCTGTGGGTTGGCTTGGCGGCGGTGGTGGGATGCGGGTCGGAAGACGTGGAGTCGCCGGGAATTTTGAATCGCCGGCTGGCTTCCTTGGCCGACGCGCGGCAGCGGGTCAAAACCCGGCTGATGGTTCAACAGCCGTCGCCGGAGCCGTACGAATCCGAAGTTCCTGAAGGCGTCGAGGTCATCACCTACGAATCCGAAGGGCGTCGGCTGATGGCCTGGTTGCTGCGTCCGTCGCGGAAGGAAGGCGCGACCAAGGAAGGTCCGGCTCCGGCGGTGCTGTATGCCCATGCCGGATTTGCCCTGGCCCGCGGCGATCTGGAAACGGCCCGACCCTTTGCCGATGCCGGGTACGTCGTCCTGCTGCCCTCGTGGCGGGGCGAGAATGGCAACCCGGGCAACTTCGAGATGTACTATGGCGAGGTGGCTGACGCTCAGGCGGCGTTGGAGCATCTGGCGGGACTGCCCGGCGTCGACCGCACCCGGCTATTCGCCGTCGGCCACGACACCGGCGGCACCATCGTGATGCTGCTGGCGATGATGACGAACCGACTGCGAGCGGCGGCTGCCTGCGGCGGCATTCCCGACATGCGGGCCATCGTCCAGGAGCAGAAAAAGCCGGCCTTTCAGATGATGCCCTTCGACTGGCGGGATCCCCTGGAACTCGACCTGCGTTCCCCGGCCCGGCATCTGCGGGATTTGAAATGCCCGCTGTACCTGTTCTACGGAGAGCGACAGGACCAGCTTTATTACGCCCAGGCCGCGGCGATGGAAGTGCTGGCTCCGAACCTGGGCAAGATCGTCCGGGTCGTGCAGCTTCCCGGCACCGACCACAACACGGCCATTGACGCCGCCGTGCCCCGTATCCTCCGCTATTTCCAGTGGCACCTCGATGACGACCGCCGGTCCGCCCCACCGGCTGCGTATTGATTTCCGGGCCTTCCATGAGCCTCCATGATGCCGACTTCATGAGGGAAGCGCTCCTCCTGGCCGAGCGCGGACGCGGTTACGTCGAGCCGAATCCGCTCGTCGGAGCGGTTGTGGTCCGCGAAGGCAGAATCGTCGGCAGCGGCTGGCACCAGCGTTTCGGCGGTCCCCACGCCGAGATTTACGCTCTCGAAGCAGCCGGGGAATCGGCCCGCGGAGCCACGCTGTATGTCACGCTGGAGCCGTGCTGTCATCACGGCAAAACGCCGCCTTGCACCGATGCCATCCTGAAAGCCGGGATCAGCCGGGTCGTCGCTGCGATGTCCGATCCGTTTCCCGAAGTGGCCGGGAAAGGCATCGCCATTCTGAAGGAGCACGGTGTCCCGGTCGAGGTCGGCATCCTGTCCGCTGAGGCCGAGGAACTCAACGCTCCCTATCTGAAACTGGTCCGCAGCGGACGGCCCTATGTCATCGCCAAATGGGCGATGTCCTTGGATGGGCGCATCGCCACGGCGACCGGTGATTCCCGCTGGATCAGCGGCGAAGAGTCCCGACGCAAGGCCCACGAGGTTCGGGGCCGAGTGGACGGCATCCTGGTCGGCATCGGCACGGTGTTGGCGGATGATCCCCTGTTGACCGCCCGCCCTCCGGGGCCACGCACCGCCTGTCGGATCATTCTTGACAGCTGCCTGCGCCTTCCGCTCACCAGCCGCCTGGTCCAGACGGTTCGGGAAGCGCCCGTGCTTGTCTTCCACGAACCGCAGGCTGATGCCGAATCAAAACGTCGCCTGGAAGCGGCCGGTTGTGAATGCCTGCCGCTCCGCCAATGGGGCCGACGCGAAGCCATCGGCCTGATCCTTGATGAACTGGGCCGACGCCGATTCACCAATATCCTCGTCGAAGGCGGGGCTGAGGTGCTGGGCAGCTTCGTGGAAACCCGTCAGGTGGATGAGTTGATGGTCTTCGTGGCGCCGATGATCGTCGGCGGTCGCTCGGCCTTGGGACCGGTCGGCGGACGGGGAGCGGCGACGCTCCGCGAAGCCTTGCGTCTGGCCCGGTGGACGGTCGAACCGAGCGGCGAAGATTGGCTGATCCGCGCCCGCCTGGGTGCCGCTTCGGCTCCGTCCTGCCGCGGGACTTCATGAAACGGTTCCGCCGCACGGGTCGGTTTCTGCATCAGGCTTTTACGGAAAAATCACGGGACAAAGACCCGCCCAGCGGTTATTGGTAGCCTCACAGACCCCGAGGGAGACCCACCCGATGAATACACCTTCCGTGCCGACGCGGCGGACGTTCCTGGCCACGGCCTCGGCCGCTTTGGCCGGTCCTTTCGTCCTCTCCGCCTCGGCATCCTCGGCGGTGCGGAAGCGCGTCCTGCGCATCGCCCATCTGACCGACGTCCATGTGCAGCCGGAACGCAACGCCGCCGCCGGGTTCGCCGCCTGTCTCCATCATGTGCAGAACCAGGCCGACAAACCGGACCTGATCCTGTTCGGCGGCGACAACATCATGGATTCCTTCGACCAGACCCGCGACCGGACCCGCACCCAATGGGACGTGTGGCATCGCGTGCTGAAGTCCGACTGCTCGCTGCCGCATCACTCCTGCATCGGCAACCACGATGTCTGGGGCTGGGGTCCGAAATCCGGAGCCAGGCCGGAGGACATGGGCTTCGGCAAGGCCTGGGCGGTGGAGGAGCTTCGCTTGCCCGGCCGCTACTACAGCTTCACCATGGCCGGGTGGAAGTTCATCGCCCTGGACAGCACCTATCCGAATCCGACTCGGCACGGCTACGATGGCCGACTCGACGAGGAACAGTTCGAGTGGCTGAAAGCGGAACTGAAGGCCACGGCCCCGACGACGCCCGTGTTGATTCTCTCGCACATTCCAATCCTTTCGGCCTGTGCGTATCTGGACGGGCATAACGAAAAGACCGGCGACTGGATCGTGCCTGGCTCCTGGATGCACCTGGACACGCGGAAGCTGACGGCGCTTTTCCACCAGCATGGCAACGTAAAAGTCTGCCTCAGCGGACATATCCATCTGGTGGATGCCGTGGTCTATCTCGGCACGAGCTACTACTGCAACGGCGCGGTCTGCGGGGCTTGGTGGAAGGGAAAGAATCAGCAGTTCGCCGAGGGCTACGCTCTGGTGGATTTGTACGACGACGGCACCTCGACCTGCGAATACGTGACCTACGGCTGGCAGGCAGCCTCGGGGTGAGCGACACGCAGTAACGGCGAGCCGACGGCGTCAGCCTTCAGGTGAGTCGAACGACAAAATAACGGCGAGCCGACGGCGTCAGCCGTCGGGTGCGGAGGGTTCAACATCATGCTCGATCTGACTCGCATCGCGGAAGCAGCACAATACGAAGGCGGCGTCAGCCGTCGGCTTTTCCTGGCAACCACGGCAGCCCTGGCGGCCTTGCCCAGCCTGGCCTTGCAAGCTCAGACTCCGACCCGCAAGGTCGCTTTCGCCAGCAATCCGTTCACGCTCGGCGTCGCCTCCGGCGATCCCGATGATGCCAGCGTCGTGCTTTGGACCAAGCTTGCCCCGGTGCCGGACGATCCCGACGGCGGTATGAAGCCGGAACAGTACGAGGTCGGCTGGGAAATCGCCGAGGACGAGGGAATGAAGAAACTCGTCGGTCAGGGCAAGGCGTTGGCCATTCCGCAGCTGGGCCACACCGTCCACGTCGAGGCCGGCGGACTCAAGCCCGATCGCTGGTATTTCTATCGCTTCCACGTCGGCGATGCGGTCAGCCCCGTGGGTCGCACCCGCACCCTGCCCCCGCCCGACTCCCGCCCGGACAAACTGCGTTTCGCCTTCGCTTCCTGTCAACACTACGAGCAGGGCCTCTACACGGCCTATTCGCAGATGGCCAGGGACGACGTGGACCTCGTCTTCCACCTGGGCGACTACATCTACGAAGGTCCGCCACGCGAGGGACTGGTTCGCAAGCATGCCGGCCCGGCCCGCACCCGTTGCCGCACGCTGGCTGACTACCGCCTGCGGCACATGCAGTACCGCCTGGATCCGCTCCTGCACGGCATGCACGCCGTCTGCCCGTGGTTCGTCACCTGGGACGATCACGAGTTCGAGAACAACTACGCCAACGACATCCAGGAGGAGCAGCGGCCCGGCGTCGAACCGGAGCATCCCGTGGATTTCCTCATTCGTCGGGCATCAGCCTACCAGGTCTATTACGAAATGATGCCGCTGCGACCCCGCTCGCTGCCCCACGGGCCGGACATGCAACTGTATCGCAAGGCGTCCTTCGGTCGGCTGGCCGAGTTCTTCGTCCTCGACACCCGGCAATACCGGACCGACCAGCCCAACGGCGACGGGGTCAAGCCGCTCAACGAAGCCGCTCTCAATCCCAATAACACCCTCCTGGGTCGCAAGCAGAAAGGCTGGCTCCAAGCCGGGCTGATCACGTCGACGGCGACGTGGAACGTCCTCGCTCAGCAGGTCATGATGGCGATGGTACAGTTCGACACGGCCCTGCGGAAGGGCTATGCGATGGATCAGTGGCCCGGCTACGCCCATGAACGGATGGCCCTCGTGCAATTCCTTGCCGACCGCAAGGTGCCCAACCCTGTCGTCCTGACCGGCGACATCCACTGCAATTGGGTGAACAATCTCCGCGTGGATGATCGGGTGCACGATGCCCCGGTGGTGGCCACGGAGTTCGTCGGCACCAGCATTTCCAGCGGCGGCAACGGGTCCAAGGAACTGCCCGAAGGAGCGCAGAAAACGCTGTCAGCCAACCCGTGCGTTCAGTTTTTCAACCGGGAGCGCGGCTACGTCCGCTGCACGGTGACGCCGACGCTGTGGACCAGCGACTTCGTCGTCGTCGAGGACGTGACCCAGCCGGGCGGCAAGATTACGACTCGGGCTTCGTTCGTCGTCGAAGCGGGCAAGCCGGGTGCTAAACCAGCCTGAAAGCCAAGAACGATCACCACCCTCCGCAGTCCACCAAAAACGGATTTTGCCGAGGTGACCTTATTATTGCCCCGCGGCCTTGAGGGCTTCATTGTCGGGTCATGTTCTGGTTTCGGTTCGCCTAGGAGGTGGCTGAGCCAACTCGACTCGCTGGCTGACCATTCGGTTTGACCGTTGCCGAAGCGTTGGAGAATTCCCGGTCCAAGGCTTGCCGAACCGCCTTCCCGAGTTGTTCGGGCCGGTAGGGTTTGCCCAGGAAGCCCAGGACGTTGCCGCTCAGTTGCTCTGCTGGCGGAGACGTGGAATAACCGCTGGAGAACAGCACGCGCACCTGGGGGTCAATGCGGGTGAGTTCCTCCAGCACTTCTTGCCCGGACATGCCTGGCATGGTGTAGTCGAGCAGCACCAGGGTGATGCGGTGATGTTCTTTCTGGAACAGATGCACGGCGTCCGGCCCGTCGCTGGCTTCCAACACGGTGTAGCCAAGCCGCTGAAGGATGGTGCGGGCCAGCATCCGCACGACCGGCTCATCGTCCACGACGAGAATCGTTTCGCTGCCGCGGATGGCTGAGGTGGCGACCGGGGACAAGCTCGGCATGGTCACGCTCGGACTGTCATCCCGCGGCAGCCAGACGGTGAAAACGCTTCCCCTGCCCGGCTCGCTCCAGCAATCCAGCCAGCCGCGATGCTGCTGGACGATGCCCAGGACCATCGAAAGGCCCAAGCCGGTACCCTGCCCGGGCGGTTTGGTGGTAAAAAACGGCTCGAAGATGCGGGAGCGAACCTCCGGGGTCATGCCCAGGCCGGTATCCGCGACCTGGATGCAGACGGCAGGACCAGCCTTCGCCCCGACGAATTGCCGAGCCTCCTGAGCGGTCACCTCGACGTTGCGAGTGCGGATCGTCAGCGTGCCGCCGCTGGGCATGGCGTCGCAGGCGTTCAGGCAGAGGTTCATGATGACCCGGCCCATCTGGGCGGCGTCGGCTCGGATGCACCCGGCGTCCGGCTGGAGTTCGAGGCGAAGGGTGACATTGCCGGGAACCTTGGGACGCAAAATCTCCAGCATTTCCTGGACGATGGCGTTGACCGACACGGATTCCAGATGCAATTCGCCCCGTCGGGAGAAACTCAGGAGATTGCGGACCAACTCGGAAGCCCTGGTCGCCGCCTTGTCAGCCGATTGGAGCAGCGGCCGATTCGGATCGGACTCCGGCAGCGCGGACAACACCAGGGAGATGTTGCCGAGGATGCCTTGAAGCAGGTTGTTGAAGTCGTGGGCAATGCCCCCAGCCAATTGCCCGACAGCTTCCATCTTCTGCGCCTGTCGTAATTGCTCCTCCAAGGCCCGCTGTTCGCTGACGTCCCAGCTGATGCTCAGCACACCCTCGATGTCGCCCTGGGCGTTGCGGAGCGGCGTCTTGACGACTCGCATGATCCGCCGTTTGCCCTGGACCTGCGTCTCTTCCTCCCGCTCGATCCGCCGCCCTTCGCGGATCACCAGCAAATCATCCTGGCGATACTTTTCGGCCAACGCCGCGGGGTAGAGATCGAAGTCGGTCTTGCCGATCAGTTCGTCCTCGGAACGACCAAGCACCTGACAGGTCTGCCGGTTGACGGCGACATACCGCAGTTGTTTGTCCTTGAGGAAGACGCACTGTTCCAGGTTGTCCACCAAAGCCCGGTACTTGGCCTCCGAGGCAACGAGGGCTTCCTCGGCCCGTTTGCGGTCGAACCATTGGGCCATGACCTCGGCCACGGTTTCGATGGCACTCATCAGGTTGCCGCTGGGACGCCGTGCCGAGATCACGTCGAGCACGCCGATGAGCCGATCCTCGATGACCAGCGGATAAATCAGCCAGGAGAGCCGTTCATAGTCCGCGGATACAGGGGCCAGTTGCTCCAGCACAGCGGGCGGGCATTCGTCGTAAATCTCCGGCAGCAGATTGTTGGCCACCCGGCCGATCAGTCCCTCGCCGAGCCGATAGGCCCGCTCCTGGTAGCCGCCCTGGAGCGGACCGGCCCGGGCCTTGAGTTCCAAATCCGCGGACCGTTCTTTCGGGATCCACAGGCAGACCGACTCGACCCGCAGATTCTTTTGAATGGCCTCGACGCAGCGTTGCAGGGCGGTCGGCACATCCCCGGCCAGACCAAGGGCGACGCTGACCTCGGCCTGGAGGCTGAATTGCGCTGCCTGCTCCGTCAACGCTTCTTCTGCCTGTTTACGGTCGGTGATGTCGATCACCGTGCCTTCGAGGAACTCGTTGCCCTCTTCGTCCTGGACGCGGACGACGTTGTGCAGCACCCAGATGATTCGGCCATCGAATCGCTTGCGGCGTGCCTCGTAGTTCTTGACGAAGCCTTGCGCCCGGATCACTTCCATGATCTGGATCGCAATCTTCTCATCCTCAGGCGACGGGATGAAGGAAGAGATGGGCGTGCCGAGAATCTCTTCGCGGCAAGTGCCGCCCAGGATTTCCACGAGGGCATCGTTACAATCCAGAATCTTCCCTTCCATCGTGGAACGGAAAAATCCAGCAAGACTGTTCTGGATCAGCCGCCGGTGCGATTCCATGCTGCGGCGCAGTTCGTCTTCCGTCTGCTTCAGTGCGGTGATGTCCAGGCAGGTGCCCAAGGCCCCTTTGTATTTGCCCCGTTCGTCGAAGAGGGCGACGGTATTGAGGCTCAGATGCACTCGCCGACCGTCCCTGGCTCGGGCCTCGCACTCGAGGCCCGACACCCGCCCATGCTTTCGCAAATCGTTGAGGAAGATGTACTGCAACCGCTGCACTTCCCCCGGCGGAAACAGGACCGAGAAATGCTGGCCGATCAGGTCGTGCGGTTCGTAGCCGAAGATGCGGCGAACACCCTGGGCGTTGACGAAGGTGAAAATGCCTTGGGCGTCCACCGACCAGATGACATCATCGGTGGTTTCCACCAGCGTGCGGTACTTTTCCTCACTTTCCCGGAGGGCTTGTTCGACGCGGCGGCGTTCGGTGATGTCCGTGCTGATTGTCAGGGCCAGGGCCGAGGTGTCTCCGGGAAGCGTCAGCGGTACGCCACGGCATTCCATCCAGCGATGTTCGCCGGTGAGCGTGCAAACCTCGAACTCGCCATGCAGCCTTTGTCCCGAGCAGACGCGGCGGATGAAGTCTCGACACGGTCCTTGATACTGCGGCAGAACGAACTCCTCGACTTTTCGCCCTCGGACCTCCTCCAGGGACTTCGCGCCGATCATTTTCAGGCCGGTGTTGTTCATGTCGAGCACTGTGCCGTCGCAGGCGATCAGCTTCACGCAGTCGGGCGTGGTCTCGATGATGGCCCGAAGATGCTCGGCGAGACGTTTGCTTTCCTGTTCGGCACGGCGGCGTTCGGACACGTCGGTGACGACGCCGTGCATCCGAATGGTCCCGTCCGGGTCGTACTGAAAACGGGCGGAATCCTGAAGCCAGCGACTGGTTCCGTCGGGCAGGACGACGCGGTATTCGCAGTCGCTGCGGGTATTGCGGCTTTCGAATTGGCGACGAACGTGCTCGACGATCCATGCCCGATCCTCGGGGTGGAGGATATCGAGCCAGCGCTGCGGCTGGGGTCCGAAGAAGTACGACGGCGGCCGACCCGTGAACTGCTCGACATTGGGGGAGATGTACGTCAACTCCCACCGCCCATCGGGATGCATCAAAGCGGCCCAGAGGTAGCAGTTGACGGAATTGACAATCTGACGAAGCTCCGCCTCGGTCTTTCGCAGCTGCTGCCAGGTTTCCCGCTGTTCTCGAACGTCCCGGGCGGTCACGAGGCCCAGCGTCCGCGGCTCCGCATGCAGGCGGGAGATGGTCAGGTTGACCGGAATCCAGGTGCCGTCCTGGGGCTGACGCAGGAGGTAGCCTTCCTGGGAATGGAATGCTCCGGTGCGCTTGAAGGCGTGCCGAAGGCGTTGCATCCCCTGCGGAGCTTCGGAGCGGAACAGGTAGGTAATCGGATACTTGAGCAACTCTTGCCGGGTGCAGCCGGTGAGCCGCTGGGCCATGGGATTGGCGTCCAGGACTCGTTCGTCGTCGGGATCGAAGAGAAACAGGGCATCTCCGGCTTCTTCGAAGAGGGTCAGGGCGAGTTCCGCGGGATCAATCTTCATGCCTCTCCTCCCGCCAGGGCAGCTGCCAGGTCCCGGCGAAAGCTCTCCACGCTGGGAGGTCGTTCCGCAGGGTCACGAGCCAGCGCCGCCTGAAGCAGCGGATCCACCAGCGGTCCCAAGGCCGGCTGCTTGTTCCGCACCGGGACGTACTGTCGTCCGGGAAGCCGACCCGTGAGCAGCTCGTAGGTAAGCACGGCCAGGGAGAACAGATCGCTGCGGACGTCCAAGGGGAGACCGTGACGCTGCTCCGGGGAACTGTAGCACATGGAACTTTGGACGGCGTCCAAAGCAGCCAGACTCTGGACTTCGTGCTGTCCGCGGGCCAGCCCGAAGTCGGTGAGCTTGACCGCGTCGCCGTGCGCCGATCCGCCCCGCAGCAGGATGTTTTCCGGCTTCAGATCCAGGTGGAGGATGCCGCGAAAATGCAGGGCGGTGAGGGCGTCGGCAACGGCATTAATAAGCAGCCAGGCAGCCTGCGGCGGCCAGGGATAGCCGGGAACCACGAACTTCCGCAGACTGGGACCGGGCACGTATTCCATGACTAGATACGCCTGGCCATCGATTTCGCCGGCGTCGTAAACGGAAACGAGATTGGGATGTTTGACCGCGGCCATGAGGCGACTTTCGCGGTCCCAAAAGCGCGGCTGTCTGGGGTCGATCAGAGCGGGATGCAGGAGTTTGACGGCCACTGGTTCCTGATCCGCTAACCGAACGGCCCGATAAACGACACCGGTTCCGCCCTCTCCCAACGGCTCGACGAACTCGTAGCCGGGGATGCTCGGCGTGCAGACACTCTCGCCGACGGAACCCTCATTCACGACATGACCACGTCACACTGTCTGGATGACATCCTTATGTCAATAATTATGCTTCCTGTTTACCTTGAATGCAAACCATTCGCCTCTTCCCGGCGCGTATCAGACACCGGCGAGCGGGGGGACGCCAGTCCCCGGTTTTCGGCGAGCGTCAGACTCAGGCGAGCGGGGGACGTTAGTCCCCCGGTTTTCGGCGAGCGTCAGACTCAGGCGAGCGGGGGACGTTAGTCCCCCGGTTTCCTCTCCCTCGACATCCGCTTCCTCTCCTGACACAATGCACCATATCTCCTGAAGGAAACCGAATCGGCTGCGTGGGAGGATTCGATGCGATTGCTGCCAACCCCGGTCTGGGCCATCGTCGCGGGAGGTTTCTTGTCCCTGCTCGCTGTGGTGCCGCCAGGCAATTCCCAAGACGATCCCCGCCTCGTCGCTCCGACCGACCCGAAGACCCCGGAGGAGGAACGCCGGGCCTTTCGCCTGCCACCCGGCTTCGAAGCCCAACTCGTTGCCGCCGAACCGGACATCCATAAGCCGATGAACCTCGCCTTCGACGACCGCGGCCGACTCTGGGTCACCGAGTCCGTCGAATATCCCTTCCCCGCTCCGCCGGATCGCAAGGGCCGCGACGCTGTGAAAATCCTCGAAGACCTCGACGGCGACGGCAAAGCCGACAAAGTGACCACCTTCGCCGACGGTCTCAACATTCCCATCGGCATTCTGCCCATCCGCAACGGGGCCATCGTGTACAGCATCCCCAACGTCTATCTCATGCTCGACACCGATGGCGACGATAAAGCGGATGTCCGCGAGGTGCTGCTGGGCACGTTTGGCTACATCGACACGCACGGCATGTGCAGTTCGCTGACCTGGGGACCGGACGGATGGATCTACGCCACCCACGGCTTCGCCAACACCTCGAACCTGCGGGCCAAGGACGGCTCCTCGGTCACGATGCACTCGGGCAACACGTTTCGCTTCCGGCCCGATGGCTCCCACATCGAGCAGTACACCTGGGGGCAGGTCAATCCGTTCGGCATGAGCATGGACGCCTTCGGCAACATCTTCACCGCCGACTGCCACAGCCGACCGATCATGATGCTCCTTCGCGGCGGATACTACCAGAGCTTCGGCAAGCCGCACGACGGCCTTGGCTTCGCCCCGGAAATCTGCCCCAGCGATCACGGCTCGACCGGCATCGCCGGCATCGTGTACTACCAGGGAGGTCACTTCCCGCCGGAGTACCAGGACACGATTTTCCTGGGAAATCCCGTCACCAACCGGATCAACCACGACCGCACCGAACGCAGCGGTTCGACGATCCGGGCCATTCAGCAGCAGGATTTCCTGGTCAGCGACGATCCGTGGTTCCGGCCCGTCAATCTGGTGCTGGGCCCGGATGGCGCGTTGTACGTCGCCGACTTCTACAACTGCATCATCGGTCATTACGAAGTGCCATTGACCCATCCCCGGCGGGATCGGGAGCGCGGCCGCATCTGGCGAATCGTGTACAAAGGCAAGAACACCCCGCCCTACCGCTCCCCCGTCGCTGACTTCACCAAGGCGAAGGACGAAGAACTGGTCGCCGTCCTGGGACATGTCAACCCGACGGTGCGGACCAAGGCCGCCAATCAACTCGTTGAGCGCGGTTCCGCGGTCGTGCCGCTGGTCCTCGCCGCGTCGCGTTCGCAGGAGCCTCTGCAACGGCAGCAAGCGCTTTGGATTCTGGAACGTCTCGGCCATCTGGATGCCAAACGGCTTTTGGAGGCGATGGACGACGATTCCCCGCTGGTCCGCACGGCGGCTGCCCGGATTTTGTCCGAACGCCGCATCCTTGACGCCGCTTTGAATGCCCGGCTGATCGCGGCCTTGAAGGATTCCGATGGCATGGTTCGCCGGTTCGCCGCGGACGCCATCGGCCGACATCCGGCACCGCGCCATCTGGTCCCCTTGCTGGACGCGTGGGCCGAAGCGCCGGCGGACGATCCGCAACTCATCCACACGATCCGCATGGCCTTGCGGGATCAGCTTCGACCGGCGGCTCACTGGTCGGCCTTGGCGTCGCTGCAACTTTCCAAGGACCGCATCCGCCGCATCGCCGACGTCAGCCTCGGCCTGCCCACGCCGGAAGCCGCGACGTTCCTGATGGATCGCCTTGGTTCCGAGGCACTTCAGGGCACGCCATTGCCCGCCCAGGTCCGGCACATTGCCCGTTACGGGACGCCGGAAACCGTGCGGAAACTGACCGGGCATGTGGTCAAGGATCGGCCCGATGATCTCGGTCATCAGCAGATGCTGCTTCGCTCCTTCTTCGAGGGAACCCGGGAACGGGGGGGACGGTTCGATGAGGAGACCCGCGCCTGGGCGGAAGACGTCGTTACCCGATTGCTCGCCGCCAAGGAGCCGGGCTTGCTTCAGGCGGGAGTGGAACTGGCGGGGCAACTGCGTTTGCCGTCCACGGCGGCCCGACTGCGGGAAATCGCTCAGGACCGCCGGCTGCACGAGGACCGCCGCATCGCGGCCATGCAGGCACTCATCGCTCTGGATGCCGCCGCTCAGGTCGAACCGCTGGGCAAACTGATCGCCGACGGCAGCGAAGCGATCTCCTTGCGGGAAAAGGCCGTAAATGTCCTGGCCGGGATCAACTCCCCGGCGGCGCGGACCGAACTCGTCAAGCATCTGCCCACGGTGCCCGCCCGGCTTCAGGTGGCATTGGCTGTCGGACTGGCCGCCAGCCGTGAAGGGGCCGAGGCCCTGCTCGCTGCCATTGCCGAGGGCAAGGCGTCCGCCCGACTGCTTCAGGAACGGGCCGTCGAAGGACGACTGCGAGCCGCCAACCCGCCCCGGCTCCACGAGCGACTTGCCGAACTGACCCGCGGTCTGCCCCCGGCTGATCAACGGATCAACGAATTGCTGCGGCGTCGGCACCAGGGATTCCTGAGCGCTTCGGCCAGTGCGGTCCGTGGGGCGAAGGTCTTCGAGCAGCACTGTGCCAATTGCCACACGCTGGCTGGGAAGGGGGCCAAGGTCGGACCGCAATTGGACGGCATCGGGGTTCGCGGGCTGGATCGCCTCCTGGAGGACATCGTGGATCCGAATCGCAACGTGGATCAGGCGTTTCGTTCCACCTTGATTTTGAAGACGGATGGCCAATTGCTTCAGGGCCTGGTTCTGCGGGAAGAAGGGGCGGTGATCGTGCTGGCCGACGAAAAGGGCAAGGAAGTGCGGGTCGATGCGGCCGACGTCGCTGAACGCAAGCCGTCCGTGCTGTCCCCCATGCCGGCCAATCTCATCGAGCAGATTCCGGAGCCGGATTTCTACGACCTTCTGGCATTCCTTCTGGAACAGAAGTCGCCGCCCATGCTCGGGCAGAAACAGCCGTGACAACGGTCTGTCAATCGAGCGTCAGAACCTGGACGCCGGTCGGGGTCAGGGCGACGGTGTGTTCGCAGTGGGCGCTGGGCAGCCGATCGCGAGTGATGACGGTCCAGTGATCGGCGAGTTCGACGACCTCCTTGCGGCCCATGTTGACCATCGGCTCGATGGCCAGGACAAGACCGGGCACCAGCCGAAAGTCCGCGTGCTTGGTCTGCGGGCTGACGTAGTTGGGCACCTGGGGCGGTTCGTGCATGACCCGGCCGATGCCGTGTCCGACGAATTTTTCGACCACGGAGAAACCCGCGTCCCGGACATGCTTCTGCATCAGCGCCGCCACCTCGGACCACCACTGTTTGCGGCCGATTTCTCGAATGGCGATCTGCAAGGTTTCTTCCGTCACCTGGACCAGTCGGCGGATTTCTGGCTGGATTTCGCCCACCGGCACGCAGATGGCGGCATCCGCGCACCAGCCGTTGAGCTTGCAGGCCGTGTCGATTTTCACCAGGTCGCCGGGCTGAATTTTGCGCGGACCGGGGATCCCGTGGACCACCTGTTCGTTGAGCGAGATGCAGGTGACGGCGGGATACGGCACCCGGCCGGGATAGCCCTTGAACAGCGAAATCGCCCCGCGCTGGTGGAACAGGTCTTCGACGGCCCGGTCGATCTCGGCGGTGGTCACCCCCGGCTGAGCCATCTGGCGGGCCAGTCGCAGCGCCTCGGCGACGACCTTGCCGGCCTCGCGCATGAGGGCGATTTCCTCCGGCGTCTTGAGCGGAGGCTTCTCGGGAATCATGCCCCGGAGCATGGCCCTCCCCCCAAGCCGAGGATGCACCGGATTGCTCGGTGAATGGTTTCCACGTCTCCCTGGCCGCTCAGTTCGCGGAGCAGACCCTTGCGGCGGTAGAACTCGATGACCTCCGGCAGCGTTTCGTGGTAGAGCTTCAGCCGAGCGCGAACGGTTTCTTCGGTGTCGTCGCTGCGTTGCTCCTGAACTCGACGGCCGCGAAGCCGGGAGAGGATTTCGTCATCGGAAACCTGGAGCAGGAGGACGGCGTCGAGCGGAAGATCAAGGCGATGGAGCAACTCATCGAGGGACTGCGCCTGGGCCAACGTGCGGGGGTAGCCGTCCATGACGAATTTCTCGGGCCGATCCGGGGCCGACAGCCGTTCGGCGATGATGGCGTTGACGAGATCATCCGGCACATACTGGCCCTGATCCATGTAGCCGCGGGCCTGGAGGCCCAAGGGTGTGCCTTGCCGCACGGCTTCGCGGAGAATGTCTCCGGTGGCGATGTGGGTCAGGCCCGCTCGCTGGCAAAGCAGTTTCGCCTGGGTCCCCTTGCCGCTGCCAGGGGGGCCGAGAAAGATCAGACGCATGGACGCCTCACGAATCTTCGGCCGCGCTCGCGCCGCTGGTGAGGAAAGCGCGAAGCTATTGTAGGAGGCATCTTCACGAATGGTGAGGGAAGAGCGCGAGCG
>JANWWR010000134.1 GCA_025055835.1 Gemmatales bacterium
ATGGACATGTACGACCTGAAGCCGGACGCCCCCAAGGAGTTCCGCGGCGAATTCAATCCGATTCCGACGAACGTCTCCGGCATCCAGATCTGCGAACTGATGCCGCTCCAGGCCCGGATGTTCGACAAGCTGGCGGTCATCCGCTCCATCGTCTCCGTGGACGAACATTCCGACTCGTTGGTGATGACCGGCTACAGCGAGCGGGAAAACCGCACCGCCAATCATCCGTCCTTCGGTTCCGTGGTCAGCCGGGTGCGCTCTTCCGACGCCACCGTGCCGCAGTTCGTCAGTCTCCGCGGCATGTCGCCGGGCACGGAGCCGGGTTTCGTCGGCGTGGCCCATCGGCCGTTCACCCCGAGCGGCCCGGGCCTGAAGAACCTGCGCTTGAGCCAGGGCATCTCGGCGGATCGCGTCGGCGACCGGCGTTCGCTGCTGGCCAGCTTCGACACGCTCCGCAAGGACATCGACGCCACTGGCACCATGCAGGGCCTCGACGCCTTCACCGAACGGGCCTTCGACATCATCCTCTCAGGACGGGTCCATAATGCGTTGGACCTCCAGAAGGAAGATGCCAAGGTGCGGGAACGCTACAAGGGCGTGGAACAATTCCTCACGGCTCGTCGCCTGATCGAAGCGGGGGTCGGCTGCGTGACCCTGGCCATCGGCGGCTGGGACACGCACAGCGACAACTTCAAGACACTCCGCAAGCAGCTGCCGCAGGTGGATCGCGGCGTCGCCAATCTTGTGCAAGACCTCTACGACCGCGGATTGGACAAGGACGTGGTCGTCATCATGTGGGGCGAGTTCGGTCGGACGCCGAAGGTCAACAACACGGCTGGGCGGGACCACTGGGCCCCGGTCATGTCGGCCCTGGTGGCTGGCGGCGGGCTGAAGATGGGCCAGGCCATCGGCTCGAGCACGGCCCGCGGTGAACGGCCCAAGGATCGCCCCTACACGTGCAGCCAGGTGCTGGCCACGCTCTATCACGCCATCGGCATCGACCCGGCCATCCAGTTCACCGACGGCTCCGGTCGGCCACGCTATGTCCTGGAACAGCGCGATCCGGTCGTCGAATTGCTGTAACGTGACCTGGCTTTCTGGATGAAACGCAGTCGGCCCGAGGCTTCCCTGCCCCGGGCCGATTTTTGTTCAAGTCAGCGGTCGGACCCTGGTTTTAAAACACCAATGCCTCCTCCACCTCCATCTCTCGCTTAAACTTCCGCTGCGGGAAGATGCTCAGGTGGATGACCCGGCCATCCGCCACCAGGGCCGAACCGGTCATGTACTCGTTGCTGAAGCGAATATCTTCTCCCATTCCCGGCGGCTTGTAGGCGTGGAACTCCAGGTCCCCGTGGTTCTGGATCCAGTCGACCACTTCGGTTGTGGAAATCTCCTGGTGACACCGAGCCGTGAGGGCATCCAGGCCGTAGCTGCGGAGGAGCTTGGGCCAGAGCTTGCGCAAAGTTTCCGCGTTGTCGAAAACTTCCAGACCCGCGACCTCACCGTTGAAGGCGAACACGGCTCCGACCGAATCCTCCGGGACGGGGTGCTTCTTAATCAGCTCGTCCAGGGTGTACTGGTAATCCTCGTAAGCCTGCTCCAGGGCCTCGGAGGCCGAAAAGGACTTCAATTGCTCCAGCTTTCGTCGCACTTCCTGCCAGACGCTCGCCTGATCAGACTCAAATTGGCCACGCATCATCAGACGCTCGGTGACGTAGTTTTGCATGGCCCGCCGCAGGGAATAATGACCTGCCGTTCCCTTGCTGTAAAAAGTATGGCTGCGATAGGCCCAGCGGCCCTGTTCCACGCAACTGACCGGAATAATCTCCGCCGATTTGGGCTTCAGCAAGATGCTGGTGTTGACAACGCGGTTCTGCTTAGCGCCGATCAGCTGGTCGCCGACGAGAACAAACACGGCCACATCGGCTTCGTTGACGGCTCGAAGTTTCGGGACCTGTCCCGATTCGTTGATTTCTTCGATACGCAACAGGCCCTTTTGGAGCGCTTCATCGAGAAGCAGATAGGGCAGCGGCTCAGGAATGACGGCGTAACGGACTCCGAAGACCTGGAGACCGCCGGCAGTTTGCGGTTCGCCAACCACCAGGCTCTCTAACGCGGCAAGGACGGGGTCGTACATGGGCGTACTCCTTTGCAAAAAACGGTCTACTTGGAACCAATTCGCACAAACCCGGCGCGGATTTACAAACGGCCATAAATCCAGCTTTATAAGCCGGCTTGAAAGCATTCATGGCCGCTAACCCTCATCGCCTCGTTAACCAGCTCCATTCTACGTCAAGCAAGTCAAGAGATGCCGTTTATGCCGAGCTTGCCGTCGGCTCGCTGATGCTGGGTTTGGTTCTGCTGGCGGCTGTTGCCGGGCGGGATGGCGGGGTGGTACATTGGTCAGATAGACACCCTGCGGTTTTGGAGAGTTGCGTCATGATGCGTGTCGTGTCTGCCCTCCTGATCGGCGTCCTCCTGGGTTTGGGCGTCCAGGCTCAGGACGGCTCCGCGGAGAAGCGCTCCGGCCAGAAAGCGGGGGATTCGAGCCGTTCTTCTTCCCGACCAGGTTCGCTCAGCCGGGAGGATGAGGAACGCTTCGATGAGATCATTGAACGGTTCATTCGCTATGACACCGGGCTGTCACAGGATCGGCGGGCGCGGGAGGAACTGGACGCCCTGGGTCCGGAGGCGATTCCGGCGTTGATCCGCGGCATCAACCGGGCAGCGCGGATGAGCCACAGTTGTCCCGTGTCCGTGCTGCACCGCAAGCTCCGTTCCCTGTTGCGGAGCGTGGACGATGAGCGGACGCTGCGATTCGCCTACGATAACATCGGTGCCGGGGTGGGACGTTCGCCCTACAACGGGCTGCTGAACGACCTGAAGCTGACGATCATTCTGCGACGCCGGGAACTGGACGACGCTCGCCGGGCAGCGGCCCAGCGTGGCGACATTCCCGGTGCCGCCGACCCCTTCGCTCCCGCAGGTCTCCGCCCGAAAAGCCCGGGAGAGCAGACGCCTTCGCCGGAGGGTTCCCGACCGTGACCGCTCCTGGGATCAGCCGTCGCATCACCCTGCGCGAGGCCCTGGGCCGTCTGCGCTGGGAAGCGGAACAGGGACGGCTCGACTTGCGCCGCTACGCTCCGGAGTACGTCCGCTGGGGCCAGGGGCCTCCCCTGGTTTTCGTGCATGGCCTGGGTGACACCTGGCCGTCGTTCGTGCAGGTCATGGCCCTGCTGGCCCCGGAGTTCGAGTGCATCGGCTACAACCAACCCCGTGGCAGCGGCGACCGGGCCTCTCTCCGCAACTATCGGCACGACCATCTGGTCGAGGATCTGGTTCACGTCCTCGACTGCTTCGGCCACAAGAGCGCGACCCTGGTGGCCCACTCCTTCGGGACCAGCATCGCCCTGGCGGCTCTGCATCGCCACCCCGAGCGGTTTCAGCGGGCCGTCGTCATCGGGGCCTTCGTCCGCCGACCGCTGCGGCCCCGGGAGCGGACGCTGGCCTGGCTGGGACGCTATCTTCCCGGCTCGCTGGCTTTGCTGCCTGGTCGGGAACAGTTGATGAAACGCTCCCACGGCAAGGCCTTCGCGGAGCGGGAACCGGAAGTGCTGCGGCATTTCCTCAAGCGGACTGCCCTGCCGCGCTGCCGGGCCATGTCCCATTGGGCGTTCACCCTGGATCGTCTCGACCTTGCTCCGATCCTGCCCCAGGTTCATCGGCCGGTGTTGGTGGTCGGCGGCGAATGGGATCCGCTCACCCCGCCGATCATGCAACAGCAGCTATTCACGTCGCTGCCTCAAGCGGCCCTGTTGATCCTGGATCGCTGCGGGCATTTCCCCATGTACACCCATCCCGAGGCCCTGGCCGACGCGGTTCGACGGTTCAATCATACGCCGCCGTGTGCCTCGCCGAACTTCGCCGCGCTGGGCTTCCTCGACGCCGCCGTGAAGATCGACCCGGCCAGCGTGACCGCCTCGGGTGCGGAAGCCCGCCGAGCCGCGGATCGGCAAGCCGAACGGCTGGCCTCGCTTCCCGTTTGCACGGCTTCGGAAAACGGCTCGTCACGGTCTCCGAATTGAGTTGATGATCTCCGAAACGGAACAGGCTCCCAGCACATCCAGCGCCTGGGGAAGCTGGGCGACCAGTTTCATGCTGACTGTCGGATCGAAGAAATTGGCGGTGCCGACCTGCACCGCGGACGCTCCGGCCACAAGGAACTCCATGACGTCGTCGATCGTGGTGATGCCGCCGATGGCGATGATCGGCACAGAGAACCGCCCCGCCGCCTGATACACCAGCCGCAGGACCATCGGCTTGATCGCGGGACCGCTCAGGCCTCCGGTGACGTTGCCCAGTACCGGCACCCGCCGCCGCCAATCCACGGCCATGCCCAGAAACGTGTTGACCAGCGAAAGAATATCCGCTCCGGCCTCGACCGCCGCCTGAGCCGCGGGCAGGATCGAATGCACGTTGGGCGTCAGCTTGGCCAGCAGCGGACCAGGCCAGACCTTGCGGACTTGCCGGACCACCGCGGCCGTCAACGTCGGATCCACGGCGAAATCCACGCCGCCGGCGACGTTGGGACACGACAGGTTGAGTTCCAACCCAGCCAGGCCGCCCTCCGACGCATTCGCCTCCGCCAAGCGTTCCGCCATGACGGCAAACTCGTCCGCGGTCTTCCCGGCGATATTGACGATCACCTGGGTCGGCACAGTCCGCAAGTAGGGCAGATGGACCTGGAGAAAATGCTCCAAACCATCGTTGTCGAGGCCGATGGAATTGAGCATGCCCGACGGCGTTTCGACGATCCGCGGCGGCGGGTTGCCGATGCGTGGCTGAAGCGTGATCGTCTTGGGAACGACGCCGCCGAGCCGGCTCAGGTCCACGATCCCGGCCATTTCCCGAACGTAGCCGAACGTCCCCGAGGCCGTCAGGATCGGATTCCGCAGCCGCAGCGGTCCCAGCCGCACGGACAGCCGCGGATCCTCGGGACCGATCTTTGCCGGATCAGATTGCATGCGGGTTGGTCGCCTTTTGGCCGTGACGCTTCGCCGCTGGATATTGTCGAACCGCCGGCCCCGTTTGCAAGTTGCCGACGACCGCAAGGCGTCCGGGCTGATGGCTCCGGATTCGCCGTCCAGCCATTCCCACGCCGACCTACCCGAAGACCGGGTGGAAAGGCTATGATCGAATCTGCCCTCAGATCGGCCATTCCGACGGTGCCATTTCGAGGAGCGGAGGTCATGCAGCCGTTCTCCCTGCGTAGGGCGGTGCTGCTGGTTGTGGACGCACAACGGGGCTTTTCGGAACTGTGCCCGTCCGAATTGCCTGTGCCCGGAGCGTTGCGAATTGTTGCGCCGATCAACCGCCTGCTGGAATTGCCCTGGAAGCGGATCGACGCCAGCCAGGACTGGCATCCACCCAACCATTGCAGCTTCCGCGGACAGCGGGACAATCTCTACCCGCCGCACTGCGTCTGGAACACACCTGGCAGCGATTTTCTGCCCGGCCTGAACGTCCACCGTTTCCACACGATCTGGCGGAAGGGCTTCGATCCCGACCGCGAAGCGTATGCCTTGACGGCGGAGCATCCGGCCTACGGGGATTTGTTGCGCGGCAGCGGCATCGAAACCGTGGCCGTCTGCGGATTGGCGACCAACATCTGCTGTCACTTCGTAGCCCGGGACTTGCGGATCGCCGGTTTTCGCGTCGTGCTCATCGAGGATGCCAGCGCCGGCATCGACGTTCCGGAAGCCGGTCTGTTCCAGGAAACGGCCCGCCAGGAAGCACAAGA
>JANWWR010000155.1 GCA_025055835.1 Gemmatales bacterium
TCCCTGTTCGGTGCATCGTCCTGCGCGCCGACGGATTCGCCGAGCGGCTCGAAAGCGGTTGACACTGACAAGGCCGGGGAACCGATCCCTTCCCCGCCAACACCTCGGATGGATCAGGTCAAGGAGCGCATCGAGGCCGCCATTGAGCAGGCTCGTCGTCGCGAATTGCTGACGACCAACGGCTTTTGGACCGTGTTCCACGGCATCCTCGGCATGGGCCCAAGCCTGACCCTGACCAACCCCGATACCGGCGAGAAGGTCAATGCCCTGGAGTACATCTGCTCCGGCGGCGAGCTGCGCGGACTTCGCTTTCTGCCCACCCGCTGGGGGCTGGACGTGCAGATGGGTCCGCCCTTCGTCGGACAGGGCCATCAGGACCAGTTCATCGCCGAGATGGCCCAGTGGAACATGCCCCTGGATCGCAAGTTTATCGTCAACGGCAAGGAATACACCTTCGCGGACTTTGTCAACCACGCCAAGATGCGGGCCAAAACGACGGCCAAGAATCCGCCCCAGGAGTTAAGCTGGGCCATCATCATCATCGCCCAGTACCTCGGCACCGACGCGGAATGGGTCAACGAGGACGGCGAACGGCTGACGCTGGAAGAATGCGTCCGCTACGAGATCAACCAGCCCATCGAGACGGCGGCGTGCGGCGGGACGCATCGGCTTTTCGGCCTGCGCTGGGTCCACAACATCCATCTCTGGCGCGGCGGAAAGACGGAAGGCGTGTGGAAGGATCTCGACGATCAGCAGCGGAAATATCAGGAACTGGCCCGGAAGTTTCAGAATCCGGACGGCTCCTTCTCCACCGATTTCTTCTCCGGTCCGGGCAACGTCCAGGACATGCAGCGGCGGATCAACACGAGCGGGCATACCCTGGAATGGCTGGCGTTGTCGTTGTCCGACGAGCAGCTTCGCGAGTCGTGGGTCGAACAGGCGGCCAACGCCGTCGCTTTGATGTTTCTCGAAATCCAGAACCAACCCATGGAAGGCGGCTCGCTCTACCACGCCGCCCACGGACTCATCATGTACTACGCCCGCCGATACGATCCGGAATGGCTCGGCTCGAACAAACCGCTCATCATGCTTCCCAGCGGACCGTTCGGCCTCCGCTGATCGGTCCTGCTCACCAACTTGGCTGGGGTATTCAAAATCAAACACAGAGCGCCGCGGATGTATCGTCCCGCCTCAATGAGCGATGAGGTTCCGGTTCACCATCGGCCGCTTGTTCATGTAGCAACCCATTTTCGGTCAAGGACTTGCACTGAGGGTCGAGGTTCAAGTAGCGCTTGGCATTAAAACTGCTCAAGGTTTGTGCTATGCAATCCTGGTTTGGCCTGCGAAATGGGATCAGAAACCGACAGGAAAACGTCGCTCATGATGTCCAACGGTGAAATGACAGCCCTCCAGGACCGGCCGGAAGCTCGGCGGCTGCGAGTTGTTCGGGAGCTGCTTCATTCCCTCAAATCGCAGACAGGATCGGCCACTGATCCGTCTTCAAGTGCCGGAGGGAGCCATCGATCTTCCGCAACCGGCGTTTCCCAAGGCCTCGTGCTGTTTCCAGCCATCCGCAACCGGCCTCATCCGTACTTCATCGTCACGCCATTCGATCAGCCGACCTTGGAACGCCTGTGCCGAATGCTGCGTCCCGGCGGCCGTCTGCGCTGCGGCTGATTGACAGCGGGCTGTCCTTCACTCCAGAAAGCGGGCCAGGGCTTCGATGCCGCCCTCGATCTCCTCCCGGCTGGTGGCGAAGGACATGCGCGCGTATCCTTCCGCCCCGAACGGCGCACCCGGCACGATGTTGACGTGGGACGACTCCAGGGCCGCCTCGCAAAACGTCACCGAGTCGGTGATCCTGCGTCCGCCCAGTGTCCTTCCAAAGTGATCGGCGATGCGGAAGAAAGCGTAGAAGGCTCCCGTCGGCTTGACCAGCGACACGCCGGGCAGACGCGAAAGACGTTCGTACACCAGATCCCGCCGCTCCTCGAAGGCGCGCCGCATTTTTTCGACACAGGATTGATCCCCCTCGATGGCGGCCAGGGCAGCGGCCTGGCTGATGCTGTTGGGGCAGCCGGTGGCCTGGCTCTGCACGTTGGCCATCGCCTTGATGAGCGGCACCGGCCCGCACGCCCAGCCGATCCGCCAGCCGGTCATCGCGTAGGTCTTGCTCACTCCGCTGACCGTAATCGTCCGCTCCTTCAATTCCGGCCGCAGTCCGACGAAGCAGGTAGACTTTACGCCGTCGTATACCAGGTGCTCGTAAATCTCGTCGCTGAGCACAGCGATGTGGGACTCCAGAATTACGTCGGCGAGGGCTTCGAGTTCCTCGCGGCTGTAGGTCGTGCCGGTCGGGTTCGACGGAGAGTTCAGCATGAGCAACCGGGTGCGGGGGGTGATCGCTCGCCGCAACTGCTCCGGAGTCATCTTGAACTGCTGATCCTCGGTGGTGGGCACAAAGACCGGCCGCGCGCCCGTCATCTCCACCATGTCGCTGTAGCTGACCCAGTACGGGGTGGGGATAATCACTTCGTCACCCGGTCCGACCAGAGCGGCCAGGACGTTGAAGATCGAATGCTTGGCCCCGTTCGAGATTAGAACTTGATCCGGGGAGAAAGGAACCCCGTGGATGCGCTGGTACATCCGACAGATGGCCGAGCGAAGCTCCGCGGTGCCGCCAGCGGGCGTGTACCGGGTCTTGCCCTGCTGCATGGCCCGGATCGCTGCCTGGCAGATGTGTTCCGGCGTCGGGAAATCCGGCTCACCCAGACTGAAATCAAAAACGTGGACCCCCTCGGCCCGCAATTGCATGGCCTTGGCCCCGGCTGCCAGCGTCGCCGACGGCTTGATCGAGGCGGCCATGGTCGAAAGTTGCATCATCGCTGCGATTCTCCCATTACATCCCTAATTGGGGCATTTTACGAACCGTTTCCCCGACCGACGCTTGCCGATGGCCCCGCAAGTCATATTCAGCATGGCAAACGCTCCAGCGGATCCGAGGAAGTGAATAACCATGCAACGCACGCTGGTCCTCATCAAACCCGATGGCGTTCATCGCCGCCTCGTCGGCAGCGTCCTGCAACGCTTCGAGCAGAAAGGGCTTCGGTTGGTAGGCATGAAACTCGTCCAGGCCGACCGTGCCTTGGCTGAGAAGCACTATGCCGTTCATAAAGGCAAGCCCTTTTACGAGTCCCTGGTCAGTTTCATCACCGCGGGCCCGACGGTCGCCGTGGTCCTCGAGGGTCGGGAAGCCGTCGCTGTCGTCCGCTCTTTGATGGGGCCGACCGATGGGGCCAAGGCGCCGCCCGGCACGATCCGGGGCGACTTCGGATGCAGCATCCAGAACAATCTCGTCCACGGCAGCGACAGCCCCGAAACCGCCGCCGCGGAGATCGCCCTGTGGTTCCGGCCCGAAGAACTGATCGCCTGGCAACCCGTGGATCACGCCTGGGTCATCGGCGATTGAGGCGGCTTACTTCGTCGGAGTCAGGGAGATTCCTCGGCCCAATCTCGCGGCCGCAGGAATTCCAGAAGCTCCGCTTCCCGTGAGCCGGGTTCGGGTTGATAGTCGTACTCCCACCGCACCGTGGGCGGCAGCGACATGAGGATGGATTCGATCCGCCCGGCAGTTTTCAAGCCGAAAATCGTCCCGCGGTCGTAGAGCAAATTAAACTCGACGTACCTCCCCCGCCGAATCTGCTGCCACATCCGCTCCCGCTCGCCAAACGGCTCGTTTTTCCGTCGACGAGCAATGGGCAAGTAGGCACCGAGGAAGGCGTCCCCCGCGTCCCGGACAAAGGCGAACAGCGGCTCGAAATCGCCCTGAAGATAGTCGAAAAAAATGCCGCCGACGCCGCGCGGCTCCTGACGGTGATGCAAGAAGAAATACTCATCGCACCAGCGTTTCATGTGGCCGTAGTCGATCCTCGGCCCATGTCGAGTACAGACGGTCTTCCACACCCGATGGAAATGAATGACATCCTCCCGAAACGGGTAGTACGGTGTCAGGTCCGCGCCGCCACCGAACCACCAGGTGTTGCCTTTCATCAAGAACCGGAAGTTGGCATGGACGGTGGGGACGAACGGATTAAGCGGGTGGAGCACCAGGGAGATGCCGGTCGCCCGGAAGTTCCGTCCCTCGCCGGGCATCTGCTTGGCGAACTCTTCGCTGAACTCCCCGTGGACGTCCGAGAAATTGACCCCGCCTTTTTCCAGGACGGTTCCGTGGGCGATGACCCGCGTCCGTCCTCCACCACCGCCGGGACGCTCCCAGAGGTCCTCCCGAAAGCGGGCCGAGCCGTCGAGTTCTTCCAAAGCGGAACAGATGCGGTCTTGAAGGGAGCGGAAGTAGGCTGCACAGGCTTCGTACATGGCGATCTCTCCCAGGCGGGTTGGCGGGACAGGTCTTCGCGGAGGCTGCTGTTGTTATCCGCAACGGAAGCCCCCCTGGCAACGAGCATGCGTCCTCGTCTCGGGGAACTGCTCGGGAACCGGGAAGCTGACGCTTCCCGCTCGCCAAGTGGTGTCCCGCTCGCCGAAAGCGCGACGAAAGACGGCGAGCGGGGCACGTTAGTGCCCCGGTGCGCCACCGTACCCCCTCGCTGACGCTTCGGGTTACTGCCGAGCGGAGGGCGTCAGCCCTCCGTGAGATTCCCCTCGCTGACGCTTCGGGTTAAGATGGGAGTTGACTGCATTGAAACCCGAAGCGTAAGCGAGGGTTAAACCAGCCGAGCGGAGGGCGTCAGCCCTCCGGTGCCAGCCTGCCTTCACAGTTTACAGCCCTTTTCGGGTTGACCCGTCTCACTCCCGACGCAGACAATTCGACCCCCAAAGGGTAATCTGTCAGTTGGCACCAAAGTGCCAAGGCGCTCACCGTACGCGCCGCAGGTAGGCCATGCCATACACCGTCGGACCCAAGAAGACCCAGAAACTTGTTGCGCGCGAATGTTGCGCGAACCGACCGTGGAATAATCGCATTAAGCGATGGAACTGTATGCTGTTTCACAAGTTCTGTCACCTGATTCCTCACAGAAGCGTCTCGGTGCGAGTTCGAGAAAATGCTGCGCCCTTCCTGGACGAAAAGAAACAGCGAGGCGATACAATGGGCGTGGGGCCAATAAAGGAGATGTTGCGCGACATTCCCTGGAGGAAAAGACGATGAATCGCGATTGGAGCGGTCTTCGGTGGCCGGTGTTCCTGATAGCTTTGCTCGGCTTGGCGTCTCAGGCCGCGGCCAAGGAGCCGTTCCGCTATCCCGAAGCCCGTCACGGTCCAGCCGAACTGCGCTACATCAACCACGTTCCGGTCTTGTTTGTTGAGGGGACGCCGGAGGAGATCGGTGAACAAGTGGCGGAACTGGGCCTCAAACCGAGCGGCCAGCTTCTTAATTATCCCAAGGATGTTCTGAACCAATTCGCGGCCGGTTTTTCGTGGAAGCTGTTCGTGTTGGCCGGCAAACGGCTGGAGCGAAATTTCCCCGCAGATTATCGCCGGGAAATGGAAGCGATGGTGCGAACCGGCGTGGACCCAGAACGGCTCGTTACCGCGAACACCATGTTCGACGTGGTGAAGCTGATCGCGTGTTCCTCAATGATCGTTCAGCCAGAGCGGAGCGCCACCGGCAAGCCGATCTTCGGCCGCAATCTCGATTTCCCCACCGCGGGGTACCTTCAGGAATACAGCGTGGTGCTGGTCTGTCGGCCCAAGGGAAAGTACGCCTTCGTCTCGGTGGGATTTCCGGGACTGATCGGCTGCTTATCGGGCATCAACGAGAAGGGCCTTTGTCTGGCGGTGCATGAGGTGCTGGAAGCCGCCGACGGCTCGAAGAAATACGATCCGGACGGCGTGCCCTACGCCATGAACTACCGCCGCATCCTCGAAGAATGCGCCACCGTCGAAGAGGCCGAAAAAATGCTGCGGAGCCTTAAGCGGACGACGCGGAATAACCTGGCCGTCTGCGATCGCAATGGCGGCGTAGTCTTCGAGTTGACGCCGAAAAATGTAGTCGTTCGCCGGGCCAACGACGGCTTGTGCCCTTGCACGAATCACTTTTGCACGAAGGAACTGGCCCCGGCCAAGGTCGAGAACCGCGTTTACACCTGCGACCGCTTCAATTGCCTGGTACGCAATGGCAATCACCGGAAGAGGCTTGGTCTGGAAGAGATCAAGCAGATGCTGCACGAGGTCAACGGCGGTGACATGACGCTTCAGACCATGATTTTCGAACCCGTGGACATGAAGCTACACGTCGCTTTGGGTTCCTGTCCGTCGTCGGCCCTTCCGTTGCGTCCGCTGGACGTGGCCGAACTGTTGAACCACCGTCCCGCCAAGGCCGACGTCACACCGTCAAGCCCGCTGGTTCCCGCAGCCGGACGGTGACCTCCGGCCCTTGGACGTGATGAAGCAGATGCCGAGGAAGCAGGCAGCGGATGACGACGCGGGAATCGAGATACTCCTTGCTCAAAACATCGGCATGGCTGTGCAGGTAGGCGACGACTTTGCCATTGGCGGCCGAGGTTTCGATTTCCGCCTCGACGAAGTCCGCGCTGAGCGTAGCCGCCACGGTTTCGGCCAGTTGTCCCAGGCCCTGCCCGGTGGCGGCGCTGATGGCTACCGCATGAGGATGCCGCTTGGCGAGCAAGGCGACCTGCGCATGATCGGTCACCCGGTCGAGCTTGTTGAGGACGAGGATCGTCGGCTTGGTTTCGCAGCCGATCTCGCGGAGCACCTGCTGCACCGCTTCGATCTGCTGCTCGGCCGTGGGGTTGCTGGCATCCACGACGTGGAGCAGCAGACGGGCCTGACGGGCCTCTTCCAGCGTGGCCTTGAACGAGGCGACAAGGCGATGCGGCAGATCGCGAATGAAGCCAACGGTGTCGCTGAGCAGAACCCGGCCCCAATCCTTCAGGTGCCATTGGCGCGTGCGAGTGTCGAGGGTCGAGAACAGCTGGTCCTCGGCATACACCCCCGCCCCGGTCAGGGCGTTCATCAGCGTGCTTTTGCCCGCATTGGTGTAACCCACCAGCGAGACGGTGTACTCCTCGGATCGGCTGGCGACTTCGCGGGCTTTCCGCGCCTCGACCTCCTGGAGCCGATGCCGCAAATCGCGGATGCGCAGGTCCACCAGACGGCGGTCTTCTTCCAACTGCGTTTCACCGGGGCCCCGCATGCCGATGCCGCCCTTGAAGCGCGACAGGTGCTTCCACATGTGCCGCAACCGGGGCAGGCTGTACTCCAACTGGGCCAATTCGACCTGGAGCCGAGCTTCGGTGGAACGGGCCCGGGTGGCAAAGATGTCCAGGATCAGTTCGCTGCGGTCGAGGACCTTGATGCCGGTGGCTTCTTCCAGATTGCGGGTCTGGGCCGGAGACAGATCGTTGTCGAAGATGACCACGTCGGCATCGGTCGCCTGGGCCAGTTGCACCAGCTCCTGGACTTTGCCCTTGCCGACGTAAGTGCTGGGAACGATGCGGTCGCGGCGCTGAGTGAGGGTGCCGACAATGAACGCCCCGGCTGCTTCTGCCAAGCCGCGCAGTTCTTCGAGGGGATCAGAACCGACCCAGGGCCGCTCGGGCAATTCGACGCCAACCAGAATGGCTCGCTCCCGGCGGACGGTCAGTTCATCACGCGGGATCTCCGTGGGCACTGAGAAAAACGCCTCCTTTCTTTTTTGGAATTGTAAGCGGGCCGGACGCCGAATGCAAATCGCTCCAGGACGCATCCCGGAAGCCCTCATGAACCGTCTCGAGGCGGTTTCGCGCCGGACTCGAAATCGCAAGCTATAGTTGCGTTGGGATATTCTGCGGCTTCCCGGTCCCCTCGGGGTGTCCCGCAAGGGATCGGCGAAGAAGCGATGGGACAAATATCATCGACCGGGGCCGGAAGCGAGGAGATCATGGCGAATCCCTTACCCCCGTCCTACGGCAGTTCGCGCCTGACCGACGCCGACCCCCGTCCGCGCCACGACGACGTCGGCCCGGAACCCAATGGTTCGCTCAGCGATTCCGCCCACCTGCGGGCCTTGCGGCTTCACCACGACTTCGCTCACGGACCAGAGGCCCATCCCCGAAGCCCCGTCGAGCCAGACCTCGCAAAACCCGATGCCGGTTCCGCCGCCGTCATCCAGGAACTTCGCCAGGAGAATGAACGGCTTAAGCAGTCTCTCGAACAGGCTCGGGCCCGACTCGAAAAGGCTGAACAGACGATCGGACAGATGCAGGCTCGGGAAGCCGACTATGAACGGCTTCTCGAAGAAAAGACCGATCTTATCCGTCAGCTGCACCAGGAACTCCAGGAGGCCGGGAGGCGTCGGCCCGAGGGAAGCACCATTCCCAATGAAGAGGAACTCATCGCCCTGCACCAGGAGTTGGAGCGCGAACGGGAACAGCTCAAGCAGGACGAAGAAGCCCTCATGGCCCAGGTCCGCGAGATGGAAATTCAGATGTCCCGGGAACGGGCGGACCTGGCTCGGCAGAAAAACGAACTGATGCGGCTCCAGAATGAATTGAAACATCAACTGGAACTGGCTTCGCGGGACGCTCAGCTCCGGGAACGTCTCGGACCGCTGTTCCGCCTTCAGGAAGAGCTTCAGCGCCGCCGAGGTGGTGGCCGTTAGCTCGCGGTTTCCTTAACCCATCTGCAACGATTCCCATCCTTGAATCGCCCGGATTTTTGCGCGGCGCATGACGGTCTTTGAACGCATCGAGGAATTGTTGTCCCGCCATCGGGCCGCCTGCACGGTGCTGCGACATCGGCCCGTGTTCACCAGCGAGGAGGCGGCTGCGGTTCGCGGCACGCCGCTGTCCAGCGGGGCCAAGGCCCTCGTGGTCAAGGCGGGAGATCGCTTCGTCATGCTGGTCATCCCGGCGGATCGCAAACTCGACGGAAAAAAGGCCCGCGGCGGACTGGGTGTCAAGTCGCTCCGCTTCGCCAGCTCCGAGGAGGTGAATCAACTGACCGGCCTGACCCCCGGTGCCATTCCGCCCTTTGGAAGCCTGTTCGGCCTGCCGACTTACTGTGACCCGGCCCTGGCGGAGAACGAAACGATCAATTTCAACGCCGGCGACCATGCCATTTCCGTGCAGATGAGCCATGCTGACTGGCTGCGGATCGAATCACCGACGCTTCTGCCAATGACCTAACCCCAAGCCGAGGATCCGACAGGGAGGAATTCCATTCCGAATCGGGCCGATATACTGTGCCTGAATCCTGCACGGAACGGAAAACCAGGGGGAAGACCATGCGATTGTGGCTGGCGTTCGTGATCGGGGCGGGGCTGTGCTGGGGCACCTATGTGCCGCTGATTGCGTTTGGCGGCAAGAGTTTGAGCGACGGTTCGCCGGGCATCGCCAACCGCTTCGCCGCGATTTTGTGTGTCGGCGGGGCGTACTTCGTTCTGGGTGTGCTGTTTCCGCTGGCGTGGTTTCTGCTCAATGGCGGGATGGGCAATGCCCGTTTCAGTCTCAACGGCGTGCTGTTCTCCAGTCTGGCGGGAGCGGCGGGGGCCTTGGGAGCCATCTGCGTGGTCTTTGCCACCTCCTTCGCCGAGGTGAAGGACCGCATCTACATCGCACCGTTGATCTTCGCGTTGGCCCCGATCATCAACGTGCTGGTCAGCCTGATCTGGCATCCCACCAGCGAATCCGCGTTCCACATCGCTTTGCCGTCCGAATGGCCCGGTTGGAAGCTCCTCGTCGGCATCTTGCTCGCTGGCATCGGTGCCGGGCTGGTTCTCTATGCCAAGGAAGAGGCTGAGGCGAAGGCGGTCAAACCCCCACCCGCCCGGACCTCTACGGAGAAACCGTCGGCCTCCTCATGACCCAGGGCCTTGTCAGAAGAGGTTGGCTCATCGGGTCAGCAGACTTAGCCGAGACCGCCCTTGAGCGGTTTCTTCAAGTGAGGCGGAGTGCCTTTGCGCTGCTTCGGTGGCTTCTGCGGCTGCTCGGAGGGCGGAGCTTCGGTCGCCGCCTTGAGCGACAGCGAGATCCGTTTCTGGGTCGGATCAACCTTCAGGACGCGAACCTGAACTTCCTGACCGGCATGGACGACGTCCGCGGGCCGACGGACGTGTTGATGCGAAAGTTCGGAGACGTGAACCAGACCTTCGATTCCCGGTTCAAGTTCGACGAAAGCCCCGAAATCCACCAAACGGGTGACTTTGCCCGTGACCAGGCTGCCGGGCGGGAAGCGGCTTTCCAGCGCGGCCCAGGGGTCTTCCTGGAGTTGCTTCAGGCCGAGGCTGATTTTCCGGGTGTTCGGGTCGATCTTGAGGATTTTGACCTGCACGGTCTGGCCAACCTGCACGACTTGCTCGGGCTTCTCCACGCGATGCCAGGAAAGGTCGGAGACGTGAATCATGCCGTCTACGCCGCCCAGATCGACAAACGCGCCGTAGTCGCGGATGCTGCGGACGGTGCCGGTGCGGACCTGTCCTTCAGCCAGTTCGGCCCAGAGACGTTCCTTCGCTTCAGCCCGCTCCTTTTCCAGAAGTGCCCGGCGGCTGACGACGAGATTGCGTTCCGCGGGATTGACATCCGTGACGATGCAGTTGATCCGTTGGTTAACGAAAGCTTGCAGATCCTCGACGCGGTTCAGGTCCACCTGGCTGGCCGGCAGAAAACCGCGGATGCCGTTGACCACCACTTCCAGGCCGCCCTTGTTGACGGCGGTGACGCGGGCTTCGACGACCTGCCCCTTGGACACGGTGGACCAGTCCACGGCTTCGGCATAGCCAACGCGGGCGCACAACTGAAGTCCGTTATTCCGGTCGTAGCCGGTGATAATGACGTCCACTTCCGTGTTGATCGGCGGTCTGCCGTCGGGGAAATCCGGGAAGTGCGCGCGGGGAACGACACCTTGGGTGCGAGCCCCGTAGTCCACAAAGACGTCATCACCATGCCAGGCGACGACCCGGGCCTTCTTCGGTCCGGTGTCGGGCGGACCGTGTTTGCGTTTCTTCTTGCCTCCGCCTTCGCCGTGAAGCGTCTTGACATCCATGCCAGCCATCGCTTCCTCAAGCTGCTTTTCGATCTCGGCGTCGAAGTCGCGGCGAGTCGGCTTGGCCGGGGTTTCTGCGGAAGCGGGTGGAGAGGGTTCCGCAGCGGTCGGCGAGGAGTTCTCGGGCATTTCGGTCATGGTCGGCTCGGTCATCGCTGGCGTCCTTCGCAACAAGCTCGAGCAGATTCCCCATCAGCCGGACGAACGACAGCGGGCATAGCGCTGCTCGAACTGCATGATCTTCTCGACTCGCCGGGCGTGACGGCCACCTTCGAACTCGGTTTCCAGCCAGATGCGGATCATGCGGTCGATGACTTCATCGCCGAGCAGATCGGCGGAGAGGCACAGGACGTTGGCGTCGTTGTGGCGTCGGCTCATCTCGGCAGTAATGCTGTCGTGGCACAGGGCGGCCCGCACTCCCGGCACCTTGTTGGCTGCGATGCACATACCGATCCCCGTGCCGCAGATCAGAATGCCGCGGTCCAGCCGGCCACTGCTGACCGCCTGGGCCACTTCGAAGGCGAAATCCGGATAATCCGACGACGCCTCCGAATGCGCTCCCAGGTCTACCACCTCATGCCCGGCGCGCTGAAGCATCGGCACGACGCGGCGCTTCACGTCGTAGCCGCGATGATCGCATCCGATCCCGATTTTCATGGCGAGTCCACAGATCAGTTCACTTTGGCCGTTTGCGATACGGCTAAAGCCCAGCCTATCCTAACCGAGCAGTTGGGGCAAGCGGGACCGCAAACAGCTTTCAATCTGCTCGGCACAGCGCTCATAACGCTCCCGGTCGCCGCCCACCGGATCTTCGATGTCGCTGCCGTCCGGACACAACAGCTCGATCTTCGGCCCGTCGGTGAAATTCAGTTCCTCCAACGCGGCCAGATGGCTGCGAGTCATGGCGAACACGTAATCTGCCTGCAAAATAAGGCGGTCGGTCAGAGTGCGGGTCGCATGTCGAGACAAATCCGCTCCCCGCGCCTGGGCCACTGCCACGGCTTCCTCGGTGGCCGGCGCACCCGGCAAGGCCCCAAGACCCGCCGAACGCACCAGGAAGCCCTTTTTGGAAAGCTCCTCGGGCGCGCAACCCAGACGCTCCGCCAGCATCTTCTTGCACAGCGTCTCCGCCAAGGGACTGCGACAGGTATTTCCCGTGCAGACAAAGAGGATCATCGTGCCGGTCAACTGGGCCAGGGTGTCAGCGGAAACGACACCTTCCCGCAGCATTTTCCACTGGCCGTCTTCGATCATGACGACGCTCGACGGCTTGCCATAGCGGGTCGGTCCCGAGTCGATAACCAGCGGAATCGCTTCACCCAGAGCCTCGACGACCTGCTGCCCCGTGACGGCATCCGGCTCCCCGCTCCGATTGGCGCTGGTCAAAACGACCGGTCTTCCCAGCATGTCAATTACCGCGAGAATGGCTTCATGAGCAGGAATGCGAATGCCCAGCGTACCTTTGCCGCAAACGTAGCGATGCACTTCCGCGGGCAGCCTGCTGACGTCGAAGCCCCCGGCGAAGACCAGCGTAAGCGGTCCGGGCCAGCAGCGGCGGCTGAGCCGACGAGCCAGAAGGCTTGGATGCGGCACCCACTGCGGCAGATCGAGGGGATCGGACAGGGCCAGGGCCATCGGCTTGTCTTCCGGTCGGCCCTTGCAGTGGACCAGACGTTCGACGGCCTCCGGCGAACCCGCATCCGCCGCCAGACCGTACACCGTCTCCGTGGGAAAGGCGACAACCTGCCCGGCCCGCAACGTCTCGACGGCCTCGTGAACGACTGCCATCGGATCCGGTTCCTTGAGCCAATCCAGCACGCGCGGCATAGATGTTCTTCGCTTGTTGTTTCGAGTCCCGACGGTGCCGCGAACCTCGCAGCTTCATGACTCCCGCATCGGAACCCTCTGATGAACTACGGAAAGTCGAACCCTTCGGCGATCAAGGGGCGTTGGTCACGTTTGCTCGTGAGGAGGACGCCCTCCGCTTCGCCGCTGCCTGTCGGCAGATCTCCTGGAACTGGCTCGTCGATGTCGTCTGTGCCTACTTCAGCGTCGCCGTCTTTCACGATCCGCAACGCATAGCCCTTGGCGACGTCGTGAATCTGCTCCGGGAACTGCCGTTATCCCAGGCAGGTTTTCGCGGTCGGCTCCACGAAATCCCTTGCTGTTATGAAATGCAGCTCGATATGGATCGCATCAGCCGGTTCACGGGTCTAAGTGCCGACGAAATCATCGCTTGCCACTCAGCCGCCGAATACAGGGTGTATGCCATTGGCTTCTGTCCCGGTTTTCCCTACCTGGGCTATCTCGATGATCGGTTGTCCGGCGTGCCTCGCCTGGAGCGGCCGCGACTTCGGGTTGAACCAGGCAGCGTGGCGGTGACGGGCCGACAGACCGGCATCTATCCGCTGCCTCGGCCCGGCGGGTGGAACGTCCTGGGTAGAACTCCGCTGGTCCTCGTGGACCTGGCCGACAACTTCTTTCCGATCCAGGTCGGCGACCGGGTTCGCTTCCGCCGCATAGACGAGGGCGAGTATCGCCGACTGCTCGGCGAACGCCTGCCGATCAGCGAACCGCCGTCTCAGGAATCTGCGGAAAATCAGGCGTGAGTCAGCAGACGCAATTCCCTCGGCAGCGGAAAGCGGACGTGTTCTTCGCGGATGACTCGCTCTTCGACCTCGGCCCCGTAGCGCTTTTGTAGATGACGAATGGCTTCTTCGACGACTTCTTCCGGCGCACTGGCTCCCGCCGTGACCAGGACGGTCTTTACCCCCTCGAACCAGGCGTCCTGCAACTCTCGAACGCCGTCGATGAGATACGCCGGTTTGCCGTGATCCCGGGCGATCTCCTGAAGCCGTTGGCTGTTGGAACTGTTCTTGCTGCCGAAGACAAGGACCAGGTCGGCCTCGGGAACCAGTTCCTTGACCGCCTCCTGACGATTCTGGGTGGCGTAGCAGATGTCGTCCTTGCTGGGGCCGACGATCTGGGGGAAACGCTTCCGCAGCGCCTCGATGATCACATTGGCGTCGTCCACGCTCAGGGTCGTTTGGGTGAGGTAGGCCACCTTGGCATCGGGCGGCAGGTCGAGCTTTTCCACGTCTTCGACCGACTCGACGAGGCGAATCGCCTCGGGGGCCTCACCCATGGTGCCCACCACCTCATCATGCCCTTCGTGGCCGATGAGAATGATCGTGTAGCCCTCGGCGGCGAAGCGGACGGCCTCGAGATGGACCTTCGTGACCAGCGGACAGGTGGCGTCGATGGCGAAGAGATTTCGTCGCTGGGCCTCTTCTCGAATCGCCGGGGAGACGCCATGAGCGCTGAACAGCAGATAGGACCCATCGGGGACCTGGCTGAGATCGTCCACGAAGACGACGCCACGGCGGGTGAACCGCTCCACGACGGGACGGTTATGAACGATCTCGTGATAGACGTACAGGGGCGTGCCGAACAGTTCCAAGGCCCGTTCCAGGGTTTCGATGGCCATGTTGACGCCGGCACAAAAGCCGCGAGGATTAGCAAGAATGACGCGCACTGTATCAGGCCCTCCTGAGTCTGAAGCTATGTTAGGGCCGTGCGGCGTGGAGAGCAAATTGCCGATCAAAAGCAGAACGCCGCGCGGAGCAGGCTCCGGCGGCGTTGCAGTACTCCGTCGAATGAGAGCGGAGGATTACTTGAACTCCACCTTGGAAACCGTGATGATCTCCTTGCCGTCCTTCTTGCTCAGGGTGCCCGTCACCTTGCCCTTCTTGCCCTCGGTGCAGATCTTGGCGTGATGCTCCTTGTGGGCCTTCTCGTCGAAGTAGTAGATCACGTCCTTGCCATCCTTCTTGACGACGATGACCGTGGCGCAGGCCTTTTCCTTGTTGAGTTCGCACTTGGCACAGGTGATGTTGCCTTCCAGGGTGACTTGTTTCTCGTCGGCCGCTGAGACGCCGGCCACCAGAGCGAGGGCGAATACGAGGCACAACGCAGAGGCGATCAGACGCATGACAGACCTCCTTGGTACCGCATGGGAAGCGGACACAGAACCCCCCTGGCCCTGCCTCCTTTTCCCAACCGCCAAAGATTGTAGCCATGTGAAGGATTCCCTGCAACCAGTTTCACTTCCTTGTTGAACCCGCTCCTTGAGAGGCGTAAACTGGCGATGCTGAACGGTGTTAGCGAAATTCCGGCCAACTGGGTTGCCATAGTCCCAAGCGAAGGAGACACACATGAATCACCGTCAGGGGATGTCCCGTCGCGGCTTTCTGGCCCGTTCCGTGGGGGCGCTGGCGGCGGCGGGGTTGCCGCTCTGGTACGCCAAGGAGATCGTGGCCTTCGACGAAGAGCAGGCGGCCCGGGTGCGCCGCGTCGGACCCAACGACAAGATCCGCTTCGGGCTGGTCGGCTGTGGCGGCATGGGTCGGGCCAACGTTGGCCGGTTCATCGGTCGACCCGACTGCCAACTGGTCGCCCTATGCGACGTGGACGCCCGGCATCTGGAAGCGGCTGCCAATCAGTTCAAGGAACAGGCAGCCAAGAGCGGTGTCGAAAAGTTGGCTACCTACCGCGATTACCGGGAACTGGTGGACCGCAAAGACCTCGATTTCGTCATCGTGGCCACCCCGGACCACTGGCACACGCTGCCTTCCATCGCTGCCATGAAGGCCGGCAAGGACGTGTACTGCGAAAAGCCCTTGACCCTGTTCATTGACGAGGGCAAGGCAATGGTGAAGGTTTCCAAGGCTACCGGCCGTATTCTTCAGACTGGCAGCCAGCAGCGTTCCGAAGGACAGCAATGGCGGCTGGCCTGCGAACTGGTCCGCAATGGCCGACTCGGCAAGCTCAAGCAGGTGACCACGTTCATTGGCGGCAACCCGACCGGCGGGCCGTTCCCGATCAAACCCGTCCCGCCGGAACTCGACTGGGACTTCTGGCTCGGTCCGACCCCCAAGATGGAATACTGCGAAAAGAACTGCCACTACGACTTCCGCTGGTGGTACCAGTTCTCCGGCGGCAAGCAGACCGACTGGGGCGCGCATATGAACGACATCGCCCAGTGGGCCTTGGGCATGGACGATAGCGGACCCGTGGCGGTCTGGGCCGAGGGCACGCCTCCCAGCACGCAGCCCTACAGCTTCAACTGCCATCCGAGCTTCAAGCTCTACTACCAGTACGCCAACGGGGTGCCCATGACCTGCACCAGCGATCGGGCCAGTGCTCCGGGCCATGAGAAGTTCAAGGCTGCCGAAGGCGTCCGTTTCGACGGCGAGAACGGTTGGATTTTCGTCAGCCGGGCTGAGATCGTCGCCAGTGATGAAAAGCTCCTCAAGGAGCCGTTGCCCGCCGACGCGGTTCGGCTCGAAGTTTCCACCAGCCACGGAGGCAACTTCATTGATTGCATCAAGAGCCGCAAGCAGCCGATCTGCAACGTCGTCGTCGGCCATCGCTCGGTAAGCGTTTGCCACATCGGCAACATTGCCCTGCGGACGGGCCTGAAACTCCAGTGGAACCCGGCAGAAGAGAAGTTCGTCGGTCCCAATGCCGAGATGGCCAATGCCTGGCTGAGCCGACCCTATCGCACTCCCTGGAAGCTCGAAGCGTGAGCCGACTGGCGGCAAGAGTCTGGAAAATCAGCGAAAGAAACGGGCGCGGCGGCTGTTCGCCTCCGCGCCCGTTTGTCCGTTCGCCGCGGCAGTTTGGCATGGGACTGGGCGTATAATCCAACATCATGAAACGCATCAGTCTGCCGATGACTACCGAGAAGCGTCCGGCGTCCCAGCACCTGCCCATGACGCGGGAGGGAATGGCCGCGCGTGGCTGGAACGAGGTGGACGTCGTGTTCGTCACCGGCGATGCCTACGTGGATCATCCGTCCTTTGCGATGGCCATCCTGGGTCGGGTGCTGGAGGCGGCCGGGTTCCGCGTCGCCATCCTGAGCCAGCCCGATTGGCGCTCCTGCGAACCGTGGCGGCAGTTCGGTCGGCCTCGGCTTTTCTTCGCCGTCAGCGCCGGCAACATGGACTCGATGATCAACCACTACACGGCGAACAAAAAGGTCCGCAACGACGATGCCTATTCGCCGGGTGGTCGGATCGGTTTGCGGCCTGACCGAGCGACGCTGGTTTATTGTCAGCGTGCCCGAGAGGCCTATCACGGTGTGCCGATCATCGCCGGGGGTGTGGAAGCCTCTCTGCGTCGGCTGGCCCATTACGACTACTGGAGCGACACGGTTCGCCGCGCCATCATGCTCGACGCCAAATGCGACCTCGTCGCCTACGGCATGGGCGAGAAGGTCATCGTCGAGATCGCCCGCATCCTCGATCAGGGCGGCACGGTGAAGGACCTGCGTCGGCTTCGGGGTGTGGCTTACGCCCTCGGCGCCAAGGAATCTCAAGCACTGGCGAGCGGGAGACGTCATCCCTCCAGTATTCCGAGCGGGGGACGTCAGTCCCCCGTGTCGTCAAGCGAAGAACCTCAACCCTCGACTGATCTCCCCTTCCTCGACGACTTCATTCTGCTTCCCTCCTATGAGGAAGTGAAAGCAGACAAATACGCCTTTGCTGAGGCGACGCGGATCATCCACATCAACACGAATCCCTACAACGCCAAGACTCTGGTCCAGTTCCACGACCGTCAGGCCGTCGTGGTCAATCCGCCGGCGCTTCCCCTGTCGCAGGAGGAGATGGACCAGATTTACGACTTGCCGTACACCCGTCGGCCCCATCCCTCGTACACAGAACCGATTCCCGCCTACGAGATGATCAAGGATTCGGTGACGATCATGCGGGGCTGTTTCGGCGGCTGCACGTTCTGCTCGATCACGGCCCATCAGGGGCGGATCATTCAGTCGCGGTCGCAGGAAAGCGTTTTGCGGGAGATTCAGCGGCTGAACGACGATCCGGAGTTCAAGGGCATCGTCAGCGACATCGGCGGACCGACCGCGAACATGTATCAGATGCGTTGCACCCGCCCGGAGGTCGAGGCGAAGTGCAAACGGTTGTCCTGCGTCCATCCGACCATCTGCAAACTCCTGGGCACGGATCACGGTCCGCTCATCGAACTGATGCGGCAGGCCCGGGCAGTGCCAGGCATTCGCAAGGTGCTGGTCGCCAGCGGCATCCGGATGGATCTGGCCCAGCTTTCGCCGGAGTATCTGCGGGAGCTGGCGGCCCATCACGTCGGCGGACATCTCAAGGTCGCGCCGGAGCATACCGATCCGCACGTCCTGGAGCGGATGAAGAAGCCGCCCATCGAAAACTTCCAGGGCTTTGCCCGTGCTTTCCGCAAGGCGTCGGAAAGGGCCGGCAAGCCGAAGCAGTATCTCGTGCCCTACTTCATCGCCAGCCATCCCGGCTCCGATCTTCATGCGATGATCGACCTGGCTTTGTTTCTGAAGCGCAACGGCTACCGTCCCGATCAGGTGCAGGATTTCATCCCGGCTCCGTTCGACATCGCCACCTGCATGTACTACACAGGCATGGATCCGTTCACCAAGGAGCCGGTGTACGTCGCACGGGACCTGCGAAACCGCCGGATGCAGCGGGCGCTCATGCAGTTTTTCAAGCCGGAAAACTGGTTCGAGGTCCGCAAGGCCCTGATCGAAGCAGGGCGGTCCGATCTGATCGGCGGCTGCGACGGCCTCATCCCCGCTCATCCGCCCCGGGAGGCGATCGAGGCTCGGCGACGACGAGCCAACGAGAACTTTTCCGGCGAGTACACCCACGCCATCGCTCCGCCGCGCCGCAACACCGGCTACCGACCCGGCCGCAAGACCGCTCGGCGACAGATCAAGCCGGGCCGAGCACCAAAGCAGGCATGACGCGAGGACCGGATGGCTGACCAGGCTGTTTCCACCATGACTTCTCGTGAGGCGGTTGTTCATCACGTCACGGCCCAGCAGGCAAACCAGACCGTGGCGGCACTGCTGCGAACGCTGATGCCCGGGCAATCGTGGTCCCAGGTCCGCAACCTGATCGCCGTGCGACGAGTGATGATCAACGGGAACCTGTGCCTCGATCCCGCTCGACGATTGAAGGAAGGCGACGTTCTCAAGATTCTTCCGCATCCCGGGCCGAAGCCACCGACCCAGGAAGACATCAAAATCCGCTATCTGGACGGACAGATTATCGTCATCGAAAAGCCCGCCGGCATCACCACGGTGCGGCACCCCGCGGAAGCCGACTGGCCGGCACGCCGCAAACAGTTGCAGCCGACCTTGGACGAATTGCTGCCACGGATCATCGCCCGCTACGAGAACAAACGGCTGCCCAAGGGCAAAATGCCCCGCATCCGGCCCGTTCATCGTCTGGACCGCGAGACGAGCGGCCTGATGGTCTTCGCTCGCACCGCCGAGGCGGAACGGCATCTCGGCCTGCAATTCCGCAAGCACACCATCCATCGCCGTTATCTGGCGATCGTCCTGGGCGCACCCAAAGAGCAGACGATTGACACCTATTTAGTCCGAGATCGCGGCGACAAGCGACGGGGAAGCACGAAGCTCAAAGGCGTCGGCAAGCGAGCCATTACCCACGTCAAGCCTTTGGAACGGCTTGGCGATTACACGCTGATCGAATGTCGGTTGGAAACCGGAAGGACGCATCAGATCCGCATCCACCTGGCCGAGAAGGGGCATCCGTTGTGCGGTGAGAAGGTGTACAACCAGCCCCTGTTTCAGCCGCCGATCCCCGATCACAGCGGCGCGCCGCGGCTTGCCCTCCATGCCGCCGAACTCGGCTTCGAGCATCCGACCACCGGGGAGCACCTGCACTTCGAGATGCCCCTGCCTTCCGACTTGCAGGAATTCCTGGATCGCCTTCGCCGTCAAGCCCGCAGACAGAAACCGTGAGCGCCGGAGGGCCGCTTCACGCGGCTCGACGGGCTTCGACGTGGGAGGTATATGCGGCGATGACCTGATCGATTGGTCCTTCAGCCCGAACCTGCCCCTGGTCGAGCCACAGTCCCCGGTCGCACAGCCGCCTGAGACTGTCGAGGTCGTGGCTGACCACGACGATGATCTGCGCCTTGGCCATCATTTCGCGCATCCTTCGGCGAGCCTTTTCCTGAAATGCCAGATCGCCGGCACTGAGGACTTCATCCACGAGGAGAATCTCCGGCTCGATGGCGGTGGCGATGGAGAAAGCCAGACGCACCAGCATCCCGGCGGAATAGTAGCGGACCGGCGTATCGAGAAACTCGCCGAGTTCGCTGAAGGCGGCGATTTCATCGAGCTTCTTCCGCATGGAACGCGGCGTCTCGCCCTGAAGGTAGCCGCGGTAGAGGATGTTTTGCCGGCCGCTGGCTTCCATCTCAAAGCCAAGCGACAGTTCGAAAAGCGAACTGATGCGGCCGCTGACTCGCCGGATGCCTCGGCTCGGCTCGTAGATGCCGGCGAGCAGTTTCAGCAGCGTGCTTTTGCCCGCACCGTTGCCGCCGAGGACGCCGAGCCGATCTCCCGGTCGGAGATCGAGGCTGACGTCCCGCAGGGCGTGAATCTCCCGGATCGGATTGCGCGAGTTGCGGAACATGCCCCGAAGCAGGTATTCCTTGAGCGTGATCTGATACTGCTGCCGCACGCGGAAAGTCAGGTGGACGTGTTCGAGAAGGATGGAGGCCATCGTCGGCTCTCACAGGTAGTGGATCAAGTGCCTGCTGCCATACCGGAGGACCACGGCGGCCGCGGTGGTCGCTAATCCGGCGACGGCCATTGTCAGGGCGATGTCACTTCCGCTGGGCCATGAGCCGTACAGCACGGGATCGCGGATGAGGCTTTGGAAAGCGACCAGCGGATTGCACGCGGCCAGCCAGCCCAGGCCGTTCTGGTAAAGCAGCTCTTTCGGATAGATCACCGCCGACAGGTAGAAAAGAATCTGGAAAGTTACTTCGAGGAGGTGGTGGGTGTCCCGGAAAACGGTGTTGACGAAGCCCGCCAGGACGCCGACCGACCAGCCCAGCAGCATCAACAGTGCCATCGTGGGCACGAGGGCGAGCAAGGCCGTCGGATGGTGCAGACCCCGCAAGGCCGCCGTCAGGGCGATGACGACACCCAGCGCCAGAGCCAGATGCACCGTGGCCCCCAGGGTGGTCCTCAGCGGATAGATGGCAAGCGGCAGGGCGTGTTGGCGGATGTACGGCTCGGCCTGCACGAAGCACTGGCAACCGGACAGGGTGACACCGACGAGGTAATTCCAGCAGGCCAGACCAGCCAGGAGGAAGGGGACAAACTCGGTGACGTCGGCCTTGAGGAGTTTGTAATAGACCGCGCAGATGACAACGGTAGCGGCAAGCGGATGAGCCAGCGACCAGCCGATGCCCAGCACTGAACCCCGGTAGCGGTTCCGCAGGTCCATGCGGACCAGCGACAGCCAGAAGTACCGGCAGCTCCAGACGGAGCCAAGATAGGCCGTCATGCGCTTCCTCGTCGATTCCCTCCGCAGACAATCCCGATGGGCTTATAGCGGGGGGCTTGATTCGGGCAAGGCGAACTGGTCGGGCCGATGGCGGTCGCAGTAGGCGAAGCGGCGGCGGAAAAGGGGCAAGAGTCCGAGCAGGCGATGCCAATCGGAGACGGCAACGACGGCGGCCCGGCCGCAGCGGCAGCAGCGTAGCGGTATGCCCTGGGCGTCCCGAAGGATCCGCGGCTTGAGACGACGGTGGTGCTGGGCTATGTCGTCCGGAGTGACCCCGCGGCGAGCCAGTTCGGCCTCGATGATTTCGACGGCGAACGGTTCCATGACCTCGCGAAAGACGGTGACCCGATCGAGCAAGTCTTCCGTTTCCGCTTTGCGAGCGTTGGCCAGTACCTTGGCGGGATCGGCGGGAAACATAGGGGCATTGTGGTCGGTGCTGGACCGCTCGAACAGGTCCAAATGAACAGTTGCCGAGCTTGTGGAGAATGATTATTGATAACGGAGAAACCAGTTGGTGCTCCGACGGCCATCTATAAGATGCTGCCTGCGGGGTCTCCAGCGACATCAGAACCCCTTAAGGCGGCGAGGGTACAGATATGGCCAAAGGCGCGGGACAGAAACGCAAAAAGCTGCCGAAGGAACTAGCAGTCGTTTACGCGGACAACTGCACCGGCTGCGAAGCCTGCATCGAGGTCTGCCCGGTGGACTGCATCTACAAGGTGCCCGGCGCGGACCAACCGACGGTGCAGTGGTTCGTGGACATTGACCTGGAACGGTGCATCGGCTGCGCCCTGTGCGAACGCTGGTGCCCCTGGGACGCCATTGAGATGGTTCCCACGGACCGCATCGCCGAGGCCGTCGCCGTCAAGGGTGGACCGCCGGAGTACGTCGAGAAGAATCAGGAACACCTCAATCGCGTCGCCCAGCAGTTGGCAGAGATCTACCGGGAGCAGACCGCTCCCGCCAAGAAGTGAACCTTCGCGGAGACATCCGAAAAGGGAGGGACGACGTCGATGCGTTTGGCAACGTGTTGTGCAATCTTGAGCTTCTTTGTCGCGGGCCTGGTGGTCAGTTGCGTGCAATACAAACCCACGGGCACAGTAGCTAAGGCCACGGCAACTGCTGCTGCCACTTCGACCACAACGAACGAAGCGGCCTCTGCCCCCTCGGAAGAGAAGGCCGACCCTACCAAGGAAGCCCAAGTTCCCAATCCCGCCTGGATGACGCCTTTCCATGAGGTCGTTCCGATTGTCTTCGTCAGCCGGGGCGCGAACCGGGCCGAGTGGGAAAAGCTGTCCGATTTCTGGAATGAAACCACGGAGAAAGCCATTGACCCCCGCACCGGCCAGCAGGTCGAACGCAAGGTGGTCAAGATCAAGGTCCCGCTCGGCCTCAATCAGCCGCCGCCGGTACCGACGGAGAATCCGATCACCCTGGAAAAGTGGACCTTGGGCAAGAAGCTGTATTTCGACAAGGTTCTTTCCTCCAACAACACCGTAAGCTGCGCTACCTGCCACGATCCAACCAAGGGCTTTACGGATCAAGCCCCGGTTTCGACCGGCATTAACGGGCAGAAGGGCGGCGTGAGCGCACCCACGGTCATGAACGCGGCTTACAGTCCGCTCCAGTTCTGGGACGGTCGCGCCTTCTCGCTTGAGGACCAGTCCCAGGGTCCGCCGCAGAACCCCGTGGAAATGTTCGATGGAGAAGGGCACGCCTGGAATCGGGTCGTGGATCGGGTGCGGAAGAATCCGGAATACGTCGCTGCCTTCAAGCGCGTGTTCGGCACCGAGCCGACCCGGGACACCATCGCCAAGGCCATTGCCAGCTACGAACGCACCGTCCTGACCGGCTACTCGACGGTGGATCGGGCCGAACAGGCCAAACTGGCCCGGCTCGAAGAGGAGGGACTCCCGGCTGCGTCGCCGCTGGAAGGTGTTGACGTCGAAAAGGTTCTCAAGGAAGACCTGGCCAAGAAAAACTATCAATCGCTGCGCGACCTCGGACTTGATCCCGAAAAGGATGCCGACAGGATTCCCCAGGTGGCCAAGAGTATCGCCAACGGCCGAGCGTTGTTCTTCGGCAAGGCACGCTGCAATACCTGCCACGTCGGTGACAACTTCACGGACGGACTGTTCCACAATCTCGGTGTCGGTGTGACGGCGGGGGGCGACGTGCCGCCCAGCCAGTTTGGCCGCTACGCCGCTCAGCCGCTCGGCCACAAGAACCCCGAGCATATCGGGGCCTTCAAGACGCCGACGCTCCGCGGCCTGCTCAGCACCGCTCCGTACATGCACGACGGCTCGGAGAAGACTCTGGAAGCGGTGATCGACTTCTACGACCGTGGCGGCAACGCGAACGAGTTTCTCGACGTCAACATGCGGGACGTGCCCGCCGAGCAGTTCTACGCCGCCAATGGACCCGAGAAGTTCAAGGAGAAGTACGGGGCCAAGTATCCCGAGGTGAAAGTTTTCAACGGCAAGCCGATCATCCCCTTGAAGCTCGAGTTGACGCCGCAGGAGAAGCAGGACCTGGTCAATTTCCTCAAGGCCCTGCAAGGCGCCCCGCTGGATCCGCTCGTGGCTGACCCGACGCGTTTCCCCGGCACCAAGCCGACGGTCGGCTCTGTCGTGCCGTAAGCGACTTTGAAAAGCGAATGCCCCGACTCGCCCTACTTGGAGCGGGTCGGGGCATTTTGCCGTTTCAGGGCATCACTCCGGGATCACGATGCCTTTCTTCGCCGCCTGCTCCTTGAGCATTTTGCGGATGGCCATGTCAAAGGTCTGTTCGCCGGTCTGCCTCTGCTTCCGAGTTTCCTCAGCAAGGAACGCGTGCCGTTTGGCGGAAAGGTCGGCGATTTTCTTCTGAATCTCCTTGCGTTTGGTGGCCAAATCACTGAGGTGCTTCTGCCGCTCCGAGGGTTTCAATCGCTGGAGTTCTTCAGGCAGGTCGGCGTCGGCCACTTTGGACACGTCGAACTTGGGATCGTCGAGCAGTTTCTGAACCAGGTCGTTCTCCGAGAAGCGGTAAAGCTCTCCCGCCTTGGTCAGAGCACGAGCGGCTGCCACGCCGAGACCGGCCTGAGCGGCGTTGGCGTCCTGAGCTACCTGCCGCGTTTGCAGTTCCTTGGCCGATCGCCCAAAGAAAACGAACGTCTGGTTCAGGTGGCCGCTCAACTCGGCGAGTTCTTTGTCGAACGGCGTGGTAATGGCGACCGTGCCGCGGTCCTGATCAATGCAGGAGAAGCGGCCCTCGGCCAAATCAGCCAGGCGCTTCCAGCCGAGGGCGTCGGGACTGCCTTGCCGGTCGCAGAGGATGGTGTTGACGACGATACCCCGTCGCACCGCCTTCTCAGCCGCCTGTTCCAAGGTGACCTGCGGGTCCTGCGTCGCTGGTTCGTTGCCGCAAACGAACAGAACCTTTAGCACTTTGTCATCCTTGCTCCAGTCCAGCTCTTCGACGGCAGCTTGAACCACGCGGGCCACATACTCCTCGCCGCCGTTAGTGGTCAGGCCGAATAGCTTCTCATTCACCTTGTCCAGATCAGTGGTGAAGTCCACCTCTTTGCGAACCCAGCCGCTCTCGCTCGGATAGCGAGGGGAGCCATAGCTATACAGGGCCACGCGCAGCTCCGGCGTCGGCTGTCCCTTGGCCAGCGTATTGACAATATCCCACAGCTTCGCCTTGGCCGAGCCGATCAAGCCGTCCATGCTGTTCGACACGTCCAGACAGATCGCCACCTCGATCCGTCGGGTCCGGGCCGCATCCTCCGAGTGGGCGGACGTCGCAGCCCATAAGCCCAGACCCATCAGCGAAGCCGCGATCAGCAAGGGTCTGACGATTCTCGCCTGTCCACACGTCATCATGGCTTCTCCTTTCGCGTCGCCACCTCGGGGAAGGTTTGATTTCGTGCTGCCTCACTGTCCCTACTCTCCTAGACGAGCCACCGGCCCGGTTCGCTCTGGGCGAAAACAAAAAGTGCTAAGAGGCTTGGAAAGATGGGCGATTTTCGTCGCGGCCTGAAACAAACGACGGACAGCGAAGCAACAGCGGGATTTGTGAGCTAAGCTACAAGTGGCCCGTCGTCTGCCGTCGCGGCATGTTGAGCCGAATTAGGATGGATTTCATGTTCCCCTCGAAAAACAGATCCCGCAACAGTTCGGATACCAGGAACGGCCTTTTGATGCATGTCGGCTGGGCGGCGTGGGTCGTTTTGTCCGCATTCGGCTGGACGCTCATTCTGGTGCAGGAGCTTCCGGGCCAGACTTCGGGTGACCTCTCCGAACTTCATCAGTTCGCCATCGCCGCCTGGGAATCAGGGCAGATTATCCCCGGCCCGCTCAGCAGCCGGGACGATAGCAAACCTGCGTACAGCGAAACGCCGCGGGGAGCAATCCTGGTCGGTTTCGACATTGCCCTGGGCCAGGAAGGAGTGAGCGGTCTCCGGCCAATCTACCGAGTTCCAACTGGTTATTATTCAACCCGTGGCCTGGGCGTCTTCGCCGTCGGTACGGAACGCAACGACTTCGTCATACAAGTCCGGGCGAAGCCGGGCTACGCCGTTGGCGCGGTTCGGCTGCGGCAGAGCGACGCCGTGCGGGCCGTCAATCTTGTGTATCGCAAGGTCAAGGGAACGGTCCTGGACGTTGAAGACGCCTACGAAAGCGGCTGGGCCGGCAATACCAAGGTCGGCAACGAGGTGGTCCTCGAGGGCCACGGGTCAGCCATCGTCGGCATCCTGGCACCAGCAGAGGGGAGCGACCGTGTTCCCGCTCTCGGCTTGAATTGCTTGCTGACCTCGCTGAGCGGAGATCGTCCTTCGGCGACGACGTTTTTCGCCAACGGGACCAAGGAAACCCGCTACGCCGCCGATCCGTCCGACGCATCCTCTGAGGACAGCGAAATCCCGCAGCGTGCGGTTCTGATTTCCCTGGTCATGTTTGGCTTGGTGATGCTGCCGGTTCTGGTGCTTGGTGCCTGGTTTCTTGCCGTGCGAGGCCGCGGTTCTCGGAGGCGGTCAGGGTCTGCGACCGGACAGCTCACGCTGTCCGCTCGCCAAGAAAATTCCGCTCGCCAGGAAAACTCTGCTCGCCAAGAAGAGTCTGCTCGCCAGGATGTGTTTTCGCGCCCGGAGACGCTTGCTCGGCGGGAAGCGTCCGGTCGGCCTCCAGAGATCCGCCTGCGCTTCCGCCGCTGAAACCGTCTCAGCCTTCAGGCCATTCGCCAGAGAAGACTTCCACGGCCGGTCCGGTCATGTAAACGTGGTTGTCTGCTTCGTTCCAATGCAGCTCGAGATCGCCGCCGGGGAGATGAGCCAACAAGCGGCGGCGCGTGCGTCCCGTCAACACTCCTGCGACACAGACGGCACAGGCCCCGGTGCCGCAAGCCAAGGTGATGCCGCTGCCGCGTTCCCAGGTCCGCATCGTCACTTCGTCCGGGGAGTGCACCTGGACCACGTGAATGTTGCATCGCTTGGGGAAGATCGGAGCCTTTTCCCATTCGGGACCGAACTGTTCCAGCGGAACAACAGTGACCCGGCGGGAGTAGAAGACGGCGTGGGGATTGCCCATCGAGACGCACGTCAGCCTCGGTTCGACGTGGGCTTCCCGGAACACCTGCCCGGCCTTGTCTCCGTCGGCGGCCAGAGGGAAGTCAATGACGCGCGGAACGGGCAGCGTTGTCGGGATGGCGGCGGCGTCGAGGATCGGTTCTCCCATGTCCACGGTGACACGCTGGACTCTGCCGTCACGGATTTCCAGATCCAGTTCCAGCACGCCGCGGCCGGTTTCGATCCGCAGATGCGGTTTGCGAGCCAAGCCATGATCGTACACATATTTGGCGACGCAGCGGATGCCGTTGCCGCACATTTCCGCTTCGCTGCCGTCGGCGTTGAACATCCGCATCCGAGCGTCGGCCCGCTCCGAGGGGCAGATGAGGATCAAGCCGTCGGAACCGACGCCGAAATGGCGATCGCTGATGCGTCGGGCCAGGTCGCCGGGATCGGTCGATATCTTTTCGCGGAAGCAATCGACGTACACATAGTCGTTGCCCAGCCCGTGCATCTTGGTGAAACGCATGCCTTCTCCCCATCTCCGAGCGGAGGGCGTCAGCGCTCCGTGGGTCAGCCCTCCCCTCACGCCAGATCGCGATCTTCAAACAGAATCAGACCGAAGATCAAGGCGATGGCCGAGTAGATCGCACCGTGAACAAAGGCGGGAAGCACATAGCCGATCCACGGCACCTCCACCTCGCCGACGATGGCTGGTCCCACGTCATAGTAGTTCAAACCCGGAAGGACCGTGGCAAAAACCTGAGCCACGAAATTCACCAGCGTATTGCCTCGCGACTGCTCTTCCAGCACATGCGTCAAGCGCCCCAGGAGGAAAGCGGACAGGCAGATGATGACGTTGACCACCATCGGCAAGCGGGTCGCCAGGGCCACGGCAATCGAGGTCAGGATCATGACTTGGCAAAAGTTCATGAACACGCCGGGAGCCAGAGCTTCGATTTCCGCGAACGTCAGGAGAATGTAGCGGACGGGAGCAGACAGCACAGGGACACGGGAGAATACCTCCTGGGCTCGCGTCACCTCGGCGGGATCAGGCGGACGGTCGAGCCGGTCATAGTCCCATTTGATGGTCACGCAAATGCCCATGACGACGGTCAGGATCAGCATGAGCAAGGCCCCGGCGGCGAGGATGCCGAAATATTTGCCAAGCAAAAACTGACGGCGTGAAACCGGTTTGCTCAACAGCGTGATGGCGGTGCGACCTTCGATTTCTTCCGAGATGGACATGCTGGCCGTCAGTACCGTGATGATCAGGGCGGGGATGAGGATGGCGTCCAGTTGCAAATCCTTCATCATCTTCATGTCTTCGCCCAGCGTGAAGAAAGGCAGGACGATGCCGAACATCATGAGCACGGCGAAGAAGACGAGGAGCAGCCAGTAGAGCGGCTGTCGGATGGTTTCGCGGAAGGCGGCTTGAGCGACGGCCAGGGTCTTGGTCGGCACCGGGGCCACTGTAAACCAGCTGAGCAAGCCGATCAGCCCGAACAAGATCAGCATCGTCGCAAGAATCATAAGGTCTCCTCGCTAGGCCAATCCCGACGAATCCAGAAATTACGATAACCCGCCACAGGGATGTCAAAGATTTCCCGGTGGTGAATGTACCCCTGCATGGCCCGTTCGACACGGTCCAGGTAGTCGGCAACGGCCTCAGGCTCGCCTTCGGCGACCAGTTCTACGGAACCATCCGGCAGATTCCGCACGAACCCCGTCACCGGCAGGTTCCGCGCGAGACTGTGGGCTGTGTACCGGAACCCGACCCCCTGCACATGGCCGAAGTATAGGACTCGCTTGGCTGTCATGACCGTCGTTGCAGGCGTACTACGCCGCCGGTAGCCGGGAAGTTCACGCCGTCTGATCATGCCGCAAACCGGGCGACGTCCCCCAATGCAGCTTGGTGCGCAGCGTCTGGTAATAGCCGTGACCGGGCACCTTGATCAGTTGAAACTGCACCGGGGCACGGCGGAAAATGACCCGATTGTTGGTCGTCACCGGCACGAAGTGCTGCCCATCCACGATCAGCACTCCGCCCCATTCGCTGAGGACCTGGATAGTATAGGTGCGGTTGGCTCCGTCCACCAACGGTCGGAAAGTGAGCGCGTGGGGACAAATCGGCGTAATAACGAACGCCTCCAGATCCTGTCGCAGGATAGGTCCGCCGGCTGACAGGCTGTGAGCGGTCGAACCCACCGGCGTGCTCAGGATCAACCCATCGCCGCTGAAGCGAGCCACCAGCGTGTCATCGATGCTGAGATCGATGTCCACCAGATGCGGGGTTCCCGAACGCACCACGATCTCATTGAGGCCGAGCATGGAATGCGGTTCACCAGGACCGTCCAGCAGGCATTCGAACATGAGATGGCGGGTCACGGAGTAATTCCCAGCCAGAACGGCGGGCAGATGGGTGCGGACCTCTTCGGGACTCAGATCGGCCAGGAAGCCGAGCTTGCCGAGGTTGACGCCGAGCACCGGTATCTGCCGATAGCCCATCTGGCGGGCAGCCCGCAGGATAGCTCCATCGCCGCCGAGCACCAGGGCGATGTCCGCTTCATGCAGACTGAGGTCAGCCTGTTGGGCCAAATCATAGATCACGACCTGACAGTGCATCCGCAGGAAAGGCAGCAGTTCTTCTGCCACCTCCCGAACCCGCGGTTTGGAGCCATTACCAAGCAGAAAGATGCGCATATGGCAAGATCCGGCGGTGCTGGTCGAGTTGGACAGCAATGCCGTCGTGCTCAATCGGGCTGAAGCAGGTACACAGTGCCGGTGCGATTCCCCGTGAGCAAGAACCCTGGCGATTCGTTAGCGGCTTCCTTCCAGGCTACCGAAGTAACCGGCGTGTCAAGCTTCCAGGTTTTGACTTCTTTGGCAGCTTCGCCCTGAATCTGCCAAAGCTTCACTTCGCCGTCGCTGGTCCACGAGACCAGTCGTTGTCCATTGCCGGCCAGCAGAAGTCCGCCGAGTCGGCGGTCGTGGGCTTTCCAGGTAGCGATGGACTGCCGTTTGTCGCGGTCCCACAGCTTGATTTCGCCGTCTGAACCCGCCGTGGCCATCCAGCGACCGTCGGTGGACAGGGCCACGTCGGCGACGTCTCCGTCGTGACATTGCAGCGGCGGTTGCGGCGTGGCATCAACGAGGCCCCAGACCTTGACCTCCCCATTGGTGCAGCCGAAAGCGGCCAGCCGACCGTCACCGCTGAAGGCCAAAGAGCGAACCCGGCCGTCGTGGCCTTCGACTTTGCGGACGGCGCGGCCCGTCGCGGTTTCCCATAGGGTTACACTCCCTTCGCGGTTGGCGTCCCATGCCACGACCAACTTATCCTTGTCGGCGAATGCCAGGGCCGAGACGTATTCCAACTGTCCGTCGATCACCCGTGCTTCCCGGTAAGTTTCCAGGTCCCAGAGCTTCAGCGACGTGTCCGGCCGACGTGACCCGGAAACCAGCACCTTGCCGTCGCTGCTGAAGGCCAGGGCGGTCACATCGCTTTCGTGGTTGCCCAGGGTCCGCAGCAGGTTGCCCGTAGAAAGGTCCCACAACCGCACGGTGCCGTCCGCCGATCCGGACGCAGCCAGTTTTCCGTTCGGATGGATGGCCACGGACAACACGGTGCGTTCATGACCGTATCGGGGAGTACTCTCCTGACCGCTGAACTCCCACAGGCGGATGGACTTATCCACACTGGCGGAGACGACATACCGGCCATCGTTGCTGAAAGCGACAGAAGTGACCCAGTCGGTGTGGCCGCGGAAGACGTGCAGTTCCGCGCCGCTGGCTCGGTCCCAGACTCTTACCGTGGCATCCGCCCCGCCGGTAGCCAGGAGCTTGCTGTCGCTACTGAAAGCGATGGCAGAGACGGGAAGGCTATGGCCTTTGAAATCGCGGATTTGGTTGCCGGTACTGACGTCCCACAACTTCACTTGGGACGAGACATTGTCGCCCCCCGCCGAGGCCAGAAAGAGGCCATTCGGACTGAAAGCGATACTGGCCACGGCCGCCGTGTGTCCCGTGAGCAGCCGCTGCATTGTGCCCTTCTCCACGCTCCACAAACGGATCGTCTGGTCCCCGCCACAGGAGGCAAGCGTTTTGTCATCGGGAGAAAAGGCGACGGCCATGACCACCGAACCATGTCCGGTCAGGTTTGTCCGAGGCTTGCCGGTTTCCACTTCCCACAGGCGGACAGTGCGATCCGCGGCACCAGAGGCGAGGAGCTTGCCGTCGTTGCTGAAGGCCAGGCTCGTGACCGGGGCAGTATGACCGCTGAAGCTGCGTATCTCGCTTAGGGTGCTGGCGTCCCAGAGTTTGACAGTCCGGTCTCCGCCGCAGGAGGCGATCCGTTTCCCATCGGGGCTGAAGATGGCCGCGGTCACGGGAGCAGCATGGGCCGACACGCTGCGAATCAACTTCCCGGTCGCCGTATCCCATAGTCGCAGGGTGTGATCCGCTCCGCAGGATAAAAGGGTCCTGCCATCGGGACTGGGCTGCACCGACCAGACGTATCCCTCATGCCCGACAAATTCACGTGACGACACCGGCCCTTGGAGTTCCCATAGCCGAATCGTCTGGTCGTAACTCACCGAGGCCACCTGGCGGCTGTCCGGGCTCCAGGCCAGGGCCGTGACCGATTGCGCATGGCCGAGGAAAGTCTGACGCGGTTGACCCGTCTCCACTTCCCAGACCTTGACGGCCCGCTCGGAGGGCAAGGCCCGGTCTGAATCCTTGCCGCCGGACGCCAGCCACTTGCCGTCGGGACTCCAGGCCAGGGCCGCCACCGAGGCCGTGTGGCCTGCTAGCTGCCGCAGCTCCACGGTCGATTTAGGATCGTAGATGTGAACGACGTTCTCCTCTCCCGCCACGGCCAGACGAAGGCCGTCGGGGCTGAAAGCCAGGGCATTGACGGCGACGCGGGTTTTCGGGTTCATCTGGAACTGGCGGACGATGGCCGTCGTGGCGGCATTCCAGATGCGGACATTGCCCTGGCCGTCACCTGAGGCCAGCTGCGAACCGTCCGGGCTGTAAATCACGGCATTGACCACGTCGTTGTGCCCCGGCGGACTGGCCGTCTGCTTTCCGCTTTCGAGATCCCAGATGCGGAGCGTGTTGTCGGCAGCGCCGCTGGCGGCCTGTTTGCTCTCCGGGTGAATGGCGACCGACAGCACGCGGGCCTTGTGCCCTGTGAGGACGTGGACATCCTCGCCGGTCTCCACATTCCACCATCGCAACACACCGTCTACGCCGCCGGAGAGAATGTGCTTGCCGTCCTTGCTGTAGGCCAGGCAACGCACCCCCTCGCTGTGTCCGCGATACGCCAGAATCTCCCGACCCGTGGCCAGATCCCAAATACGAACCGTGCCGTCCCGACTGCCCGTCGCCAGGCGTTTGCCGTCCGGGGAGTAGGCCACTCCATGCACGTCGGCGGCGTGGCGAAACTTGGACATGCCCAAGACCCGATTCACTCCTGCGGGCAGGTTTGGCGTCGGACTCGGCAGCAGCCACCGGGCTCGGCGGATGGCTTCCTTGGCGGTGGCGGTTTGCCCGGTTTGAAGGGCCTGACGGGCTGTCTGGGCCGCGGCGTCGGCTTGGGTAATTAGATCGGATGTGAAGCGGCTTTCGGCGTTTGCCTGCTTCAGCGCGGAGCGCTCCTGCTCGTAGGCACGCAGTTGCTCGGCAACCTCTTCCGCGGAATCGGCATTCCAACCGACCACAGCGCCGACGAGAACTGCCTGCCCAATAACCAAGCCGAGAAGATAACGAAAAAGGCTCATGGCAAAAGTTCCACCGTCCCTCCGCTTTATCAAAACCCGAAGCGTCAGCGAGGGTTCCCCCCTCCCCGTGTCCGTATACCTCACCTGAGCTACCGGGGCACTAACGTGCCCCGCTCGCCTCCGAATCTCCGAGGCAGAGGCGAGAAGCGTAAGTTTTACACTCCCCGGCGAGCGGAGAGCGTCAGCTCTCCGGTGCCTAAAACCCGAAGCGTCAGCGAGGGTTCCTCATCGCGCATCACAGCGTCAGCGAGGGCCTACCGAACCCTTGCATCGCCTCACTCCAGCCAGTGCAACACGATCCCCGCGAAATAGGTAGCGCTGACGTTTCCCGGTTGTCCCGGCTGTACGGCATAGCTTCCGTCCGATTGACGGCATTTGGCGACGAAAGCCCGACACCGCCCGACGTCCGGTTTTACTCCCAGCATGTGCAGGCACCGCATGACCCGGTAGGTGGTTTCCAGATCGGAACCCGGGGAGTCGGCTTTTCCCCAGCCGCCGTCTGGACGCTGGGCCGTCAGCAGCAGCTTCTTCGCTGCCTCCCGCGAGGCGTCATCCAGACTGCCCCCCAAACGCAGCACCGTGACGACCGCGCTGGCAGTCTGTCGGGCCGCTCCCTCGCCGTCTCCGAAGGTGCCGTCCGACTTCCGCTCCTTCAGCACCTCGGCCAGCCACTTTTGCCGGACCGTCTCCAGAGCCGGATCGGGCTGTTCCTTGTACCACGCCTCATAAGCCGCCGCGGCGATGCGGATGTCCTCGAAGGACTTGGCTTCGGTGGCCAAGTAGCCGGTGAACGTCTCGCGGACCTCCGCCGCTGTCAGCTTCGCCTCCGGCAGTTCCTTGCACGCCATCAAGCCCAGGGCCGTGACGCGAACCTCGGGTGGACTTCCCGGCGTGGGACCGAAGCCGCCCCGACCGACGTGCCGACAACTCAGCAGGAACCGGGCCGTCGCCTGGGGATCGTCCGGCTTGCCGCCGAAGTAGCGGATGGCCCGCAAGGCCGAGGAGGTCGCGGCGACGGTCGCCGGGGAATCGGGCTTGTTCTCCGCTGCGTAACCGCCGTCCGCCCTCCGCAACGAGGCGAGATACTTCAACGTGGCTGCCTTTTCCTCGGCCGTCGGTTCCTGACCGAGACCAGGCAAAGGCCCAAGCAGAATCAAAACGATCCACGTCCACCGCCGCATCGTTCCGTGCTCCCGAGTCCACATGGGTATCTCGCCGTTCACCTGCTTCCGCTGTGGCCGCCCGTTGGTCCTTCGGAACGCGTCTATTGTACCGGAAGGTGGAATCACGACGCCATGATTCCATGAGCAGGGAGATCGCTATTTCCGGGGGACCATCAGAACGAGAGGGAATACGCCCGGGGGGTCCGACAGGTTCGATAGGACAATGCCGAAGGTGGGACTTGAACCCACACCCCCTTGCGGGGACCGGATTTTGAGTCCGGCGCGTCTGCCATTCCGCCACTTCGGCCTGCTGTTCGATTATATCAGCCCGGCTCGCCGAGAAGGTAAACCTTTCCCGTGTTGCCGTCCACTTTGAGCCGCTGACCCGTGCGAATCCGATTTGCGACGTCGGGGACACCACCCACCGCGGGCAGTCGGAACTCCCGAGCCACGATCGCCCCATGCGACAGGACGCCGCCCGACTCCATCACCAGCCCTCGAGCATGGACAAACAACGGCACCCAGCCCGGATCCGTGGACGGACAAACAAGAATGAAATCCCGCCGATCTCCGACCGGCTCCGGCTGAGTCAACACCAAGGCGGGGCCCTCTGCGACGCCTGCCGAAAGCGGTGTGCCGTTCAGCGTTCCCGCTCCCCAGGGGACGAGAGTACGACCAATCGCTCCCAGGTCATCGCTGAACAACACCGTAGGAAGTTCGATGCTCAGGGCGATCTGCCTGTGCCGCCGCCGCTGCCGAATCAGCGTCCTCAAGTCCTTCCCAGAGGCCAGATCATGGAGTTCATCCGGCTGCAAGAAGAAGATGCCGCCGCGCAGGCGGAAGCGTCGGTCCAGTTCCACGAGACATTGCCGCATGAGGGCGTAGCCCATGAGCAAATAGTGCTTGGAGGTTTCGCGCAAGCCTGTGTAGGTCCGGGCGAGATCGAAATCCGTCCGCAAGGCTCGGGCCTGTTCGCGTGACAAACCGGCTTTCTGAAGCAAGGTTTCCCAGGCGGTTTCCGCATCGGGCTGATGTGTCAGGGAAGGCAAAGGAACGGACCCCATCGTTTCCGGTCGTGGAAGCAGTTCTGGCTTTTCGCCCCAACGCGGCTCGGCCAATTCCATTTCGTTCGGTCCGCGATGACCGAAGTCACGCAGGAATTCCTCACGGGAAAGTTTGCCGGTCAGGAATCGGGCCAGGGCGTCCGCCACGTCCGCCTCCGGATCGGGTCGAGAACCGGCCATCGCCTCCCGCACTATCCGACCAGCCTCCTCGGGACCGACTTTGATCTTCAAGGCCTGTTCCAGATTCGCCATCGCCAGCGCGGCAAAGGCCGACGGTCGAACCGAGCGCCGAGCGAAATCCTCGAGCGTCCTGCGGTTCCAGTGCTCGAAACGCTCGATCAGTTCCTTTGCGGACAGGCGATCAAGGTCTTGTCGGCGGGCGGCTTCGACTTCGCCAAGAAACTGGGGATACACCTGCTGACGCAGCACATCGGCCCAGATACGCATCTGCCGAGTCATCTGCGAATGATTCCGCATCACTTTCCACAGGATGATCGGCAGGCGGAGCAAAAAGCGGGCGGTGATCCGACTGGCATCGGGAAGCGCCTTAGGATAGATCGCCCGATCCGGATGCGATTTCAGGTCGTCGAAACGATGGCCGATGGGAAAGTCGCGGAAGTAAAGCTTCGGCTCCCGGCTCAGGTTCACGTAGGGCCGACCGCAGATGAGGTCAATGAATCCTTCCTCATCGAGTTCGGGGTCGGGATCGAAACCAAGGTCCCGGAACAGCAATCCATATCCGCCGCGACCGGACATGAAGCGACGGACGACGGCCCAGGTCATCGGCGTGGGAGTCGGCAGGATTTCGGCCAGATTGTAGCGGGCCCAAACCGTACCGCGGGGATCCGTCTTGGCCTTCAGGGCGGCGATTTCCGAGCGGATCAGTTCTTCCCGCTCAAAGGCCCCTGGCGTGGTGATCGGTCGGGCCTGTAGCAGCCAGAATCGGCCCTCGGCATAGGCCCATTCCACGTCACGGGCTTCGCCGAAGTAGGCTTCCACTTGTCGGCCCAGAGCCACGAGTTCCGCCAGTTGCGTGGAAGTCAGACACGGTTCCCGTTGTCGCTCCGGCGGCACCTCGTGCCATCCATCCGGTCCCAATTGCACTTTCTTGGTTCCGATGTGTTGTTCGACGAGTCGGCCGTCGTCGCGGCGGCAGTGAAAGCGGTCGGGGACCACCCGGCCGGACACGACGCTTTCGCCCAGGCCCCAGGATGCCTCGATCAGCATTCGTTCTCCCGTCGGGTCCAAAGGATCGCGAGTGAACAGCACCCCGGAGACCTCGGCGGGAACCATCCGTTGCACGACCACAGCGAGGGCTGTTTTCTCCTCGGCGACGTCCTGTCGCTGACGATAGGCCTCGGCACGCTGCGAATGAATCGAGTTGCGGCAGCGGACCACCGCATCGAGCAGTGCTGACTCTCCCAGGACGTTGAGCAGCGTTTCCTGCTGTCCGGCAAAGCTCGTATCCTCGCTGTCCTCGGCAAGGGCCGAGGAGCGGACAGCGACCGGACCGGCACCCAGACGCCGATAGGCTTCCACGAGAGCCTGACGCTCCGTTTCAGGGATGACCTCGCCTTCGGGGTACATGGGATTGCTGGCCTGCTGGGCAGGTAGCACGAAGCCGGGAGGCACCGGCAGACCGGCCCGGGTCATCAGTCCCAGACTCAGCCCCTTGCCGCCGACTTGCGAAAGCTGGTGCGGTTCGATGGAATCGAATGGAATGATCGGGGTCATGGCGGGTCGCCGATGCACAGGACCTTTCCGCCGACGGCGACGTACAACCGGCCCTCGACGAGCACTGGGCTGGAGAAGGCATCGTCCACATCTTCGTCGCCGAGCGGTCCCAGCGTCCAAAGTTCCTGGCCGTCCGCAGCATCCAGGCAGCTCAGGACGCCTCCGACGGTCAGCACATAGACCCGCCCGGCGGACACCACGGGAGAAGCCGCGAGTGGTCCGGACATCTGCCGCTTCCACAGCAGGTTCCCCGTCGCCGCGTCCAGGCTGTAACAGAAGCCGTCCAGGCAGGGCGCAAACACGCGGCCGTCGGACGCCGCCGGAGTCGCCATAACCGAATTGCCGGTGCGGAAGGTCCATAGTTCGCGGCCGTCCCGAGGATCGAGACACCAGACGGCCCCTTGTGGCACGTCGGCATCCTGTCCGAGCTTGCCGTTGCCCAGACCGAACACGACCCGACCATCGGCCCACGCAGGAGAACCAGTCACTCGCAGTTCATGCCGCCGCTGCCACAGCAGTTGGCCGGTCTGGGCATCCAAGGCGACGGCGTACAAATCCTGATGCTTATCTCCCACCGTGGAACCGGCGAACACCCACCCCTCGACGACCAGCGGCGAGACATCGACATGGATGCCGGGGAATCGCCAGTGCAATTTCGGCTGCGGGACTCCGCCGTTGGCAATCACTTCCTCGGCATCCACGCACAGGATTCCGTCGTCTCCCGCTCCGAAATAGACACGGGAAGCCACGACGCAAGGACTGGACTCGACGTGGCTGCTGGTCGGCATCGCCCACAGGATCAGGCTGCTGTCCCGAGCGTCGAGGCAGATCAGCCGGCAGCCCGCATCCTGGTGATACCCCTCGCCGAGGAAGATGCGACCGCCGGCAATGATCGGCGTGGCGAAGACCGGCCGCAGCGTGTCCCCGGCGGAGAACCGCCACAGGCGAGCACCACCCGGCAACGGCACGGCCGATTCCGCTTCCCCTGTGCCGATGCCGACGCAGTAAAGGTAGCCGTCTTGAATCGCCGACACCTGCCGAAGCGCCCCGATGTACAGCCGTCCGTCCACGACCGTCGGCGACGAATGCAGCATCACCCGGCCGCGCGGCTCGGAGGGATCGAACGTCCAGAGAACCTTTGGCTTGCTTGGCCCAGGGTCGTCGGCCCGCAGCGCGCCAGTTCGCTGCGGGTTTCCGCGAGCCATTGGCCAGTCCGAGCGCACCTCGGCTCCGGTCACGGTCATGTTTCCGTCGCGGAACAGGTGCCATCCCAAAGCCGACCCAAAGCCGCTCAGGCCTAGAAGAAAGATCAGTTCTGTGCTCCGCCACGGGGCCGGTGACGCCGATTCCGCAATTGCGGAAGGAGCCGCGTCCCGATCCGCCGTCACCCAGCGGACGCCGAGATGAGCTATGCCCAGCAGGGCAGCCCCGGTAACAACGCCCATTTCGTCCAAAAACGGCGTCTCTTTTCCCCACGCCTGATAGCCTGCCCAACCCAGCCCCGCGGCCAGAAGGACGGCCAAGGCAATGAACTCGACCCGAGCCGGAGCCGTCGCCGGATAGGGTCGCCGAGACCACCGCACCAGGGAAACAACCAAACCGAGGACGGCCACCCCGACGACGGTGAACCACAAAGCCCGTTCCCCCGACCACCAGGTTCCGGCCAGCCACGGCCGCAAAGCCCAGTGCAGAATGATCAGCGTGGATTGCGTCAACAGGACCGAGACGGCCACGCTGTACCGCTGCCACTGGTCACGTAGCAAGGTCGGAAACAGAAGCTGAAGCAAGGCCGCGATGGGCATCAGGAACGGCAAGGCGATCACGCCCAGCATCACGCTGCCGCCCGCCGTCGGCCCGCCTGGAAGCGATCTGTGCTGGGGAACGAATCCTCGCTGGGACGGCGAGGAAGCCCCGGGTTTGCCTTGCAATTCCGGGCCGAATCCCGGTTTCACTTTGGGATCGTAAGGCGGTGGGGCTTTCTTGCCCGCCAACGCATCGCGGACAATCTGGTCCAATTCGTCCGTCGTGCCGTGGAAAGTCCGTCGCAGGTAGATTTCGCAATGGGTAAATGCCCAGCGAATGCGATCTCCGTCCGGCGTGCCGATGACCTGAAACCAGGTGCCATGAGTGAACGCCAGCAGCATGTGCTGGTTTTTCTCGAAGACGTCGAAGCAGATCAGGGGGACGTCGGCGGCGACCCGTTTGAGCAGTTCCGGGGTGTGATTCTCCTTGTCGCCGGTGAGGTTGATGGGCAAACGCCGAGCGGGAAATTTGCCTTTATAGTCGCTCTCGACGACTACCACCATGGCCGGTCGGGACGGATCGACGCTTTCCACCTTGGCCCGGAAGATGTACTCGCAATCGCGGATCAGGTCCTTCAGAAGGATTTTGTGCTCGATGAAACCTTCCGCCGAGGGAACCGCTCCCAGAACCATTCCCAGAATGCAGAGACCCAAGCCAACTGAGATGCGAGGTCGTCCGCGGATCATTGCTCGCTCCAGGTTGTCTGCATCGGGGTGTCTGTCGGATCGGGGCGAGGGGTAGCACGGCGGGGAGGGCCGATCAGTGGCCGGGCTGGGACCGGTCAGGGTTTGGCCTGTTCGCGTTCTTTGAGCTTTTTTTCAATTTCAACCTTGCGTCGCTGGTCCCGCTGCGATTTGCCACTGACCTTGAGTGCCTTTTGCCAAGCGGCGATGGCATCGTCCTTCTCGCCCAAGGCCCAGTGCACGTCCCCAAGGTGGTCGTAGATCTCCGCGTGCTGGCCTTCCGGATCCTGGATTGCCCGCAGCAGTTGCTCCTTGGCCTCCTTGTATTTGCCCTTCTTGTACAGCACCCAGCCGAGGCTGTCGATGTAACTTGCCCGGTTCGGGTCCTTGTCAAGCGCCTTGCGAATCAACCGCTCCGCCTCATCCAGTTCCATGTCATGGTCGGCCAGCATGTAGCCCAAATCGTTGTTGTAGCTAGGATTTTCCGGGTCTTTCTGGATCAGAATCCGCAACTGCTGGATGGCCTTTTCAGTCTGGCCGATTTCGCTGTAAACGCCGCTGAGCAGGTAGCGGATCCGTTCCTTACTCTCGTCCGTAGTCGCTTTCGTCAGGAGGGATTCATAAATCCCTACCGCCTCTTCGGATCGCCCGGCTTCCAGAAGCACCCAGGCCTTCAGGCGGAGCATCTGGACGTCGTCGGGAAAGCGTTGCAGCAACGGTTCTAGCTGTTTCAGGGCTTCGTCCGTTCGACCTTGGAGCGTCACAGCCTGGATGTTTCGGGAAATGGCGTGGACTTTGGCAACCGCAAAGGCTCCCCCATAGGGCGCTTCCAGAATCTCTTTGGCCAGCTTCTCGACCGCCTCATAGCGTTGGTTATCAAAGAGCAGGTCGAGCAGATCAACGTACAGCCCAGTCAATTTTGTGATGGCCGAGGCAACGTCCTCCGCCACGGCACGGCCCTCGACCCGCAACCGGGCCAGGCGACGTTCCAGGGCCGTCTTGGCCCGCTCGACGCTGAAGCGCAGCAGCCGTTCCGCCTCGTCCGCCGCCTCTACCTGCCGGGCTAGAATGGCCAGCATGTGAATTGCCGCAGAGTTGAGCGGCTTGCGTTTGTCCTTGTCCTCGCGCTGCCAGGCTTCCACTTGCTGGACGACTACCTCGACGACCCGTTTCGTTTCCTCCTTATGCTTGGCAATCTCTTGCAGGAGGCTGAGCAGGGCCTGATCACCTTCGAGGGTCAGTTCATCGGAATCGTCGCCGGAAAGCGA
>JANWWR010000166.1 GCA_025055835.1 Gemmatales bacterium
TGTCGAGGAAGAGGCGGGCGGCCCGAGCCATCTTCGCCCCGGACGGCTCCTCCTGAACCACCAGGGCGACCGACCCGACGACAAGCAGACAGACCACAGCCAACAGGTGACGACCCAGCCGCATGAGCTTTCCTCCGGGGAAATTCCTCACCTAACCTTGTAGCATGGCGTAACCTGCTTTGCAATCGACTCATGGACAGGCGAAATGCAAGAGGAGCGGACGGTCATCCTCGTCGGGGCGAGTGTGCGGGCGGCGGCGTTTTCCGCGATGCGGCGGGGCGGGCAGCCCTGGTGCTTGGACCTCTTCGGCGATGCCGATTTGCGTCGGCTGTGTCCCGTCCGCGTCGTTCCGCGGCATCTTTATCCCCAGGGAATACCGCAGATGGTGGCCGACTTGGCTCCCCTAGGCACCGTGCAGTACACCGGGGGACTGGAGAATCATCCCCGAATTGTTGCACGGCTGGCTCGGCTCCGATCCTTATGGGGCAACGGTCCGGACACGCTGCGGGCAGTTCGCCATCCCGGACGGCTGGCGGAGGTCTTGGGTGAAAATGTTGCGCCGCTGACGTTCAACTTGACCGACGTCCCCCGCGATGGCTCGTGGCTGGCTAAGCCGATCCGCGGCTGCGGCGGCAAAGGCATCGAGCCGGTCACGGCAAGCACCCAGCCCCGGCAAGGGTGGTACTATCAACAGTTTCAGCCAGGGAAAAGCGTCTCCGTGGTCTATTTGGCCGACGCTCCCAACGGCTGCCGACTGCTCGGAGCGACATGGCAGCTGGTCGGCGAATCGTGGCTTCATGCGAAGCCGTTCGCCTACTGCGGCAGCTTGGGGCCGATGAGGCTGAATGGCGAACAGGTAGAGAAGCTGCTCGAAATCGGTCGGCGGCTGCATCAGTCCTTCACAATGGTCGGCTATTTCGGCGTGGATGCGATCGTGCTTCCCGATGGCCGTTTTCGGGTCGTCGAAGTCAATCCCCGCTTCACCGCCTCCGTCGAAGTCATCGAATATGCTCAGCAGCTGAGGTTGGCCTCCCGTGAGCAGAACACCTGCCTGGGCAAGGCGATTCTATTCGCATCAAAATCGCTCCAATTCCCGGAGCAAGGCCCGTGGATGGACGTATTGGCCAAGCCGCCTGCGATCGAGGAACCTCCCGAGTATGCCGACATTCCCATGCCCGGCACCATGATCGGCCCCGGCCAGCCGATTCTGACCCTCTTCGCCAAGGGTGATTCTGAGGAACATTGTCGGCGGGAACTGCGACGCAAGGCGGAGATGCTTGACCGCTGGCTGTACGACGGCAAAATGCTGGAGCGGCTCTGAGAAACAGCAACCAGGGGACCGAGTACAGTGACATATGGCTGACATCAAACTGAATGACAAGGCCAAGCGAATCGCGGACCACTTGGCAGCACTGGGGGGCAGCTTGCGGATTGAGGTCAAGCACCTTGCCAACGGCACGCGGATCCTCGATTGCGGCGTGGTCAGCGAAGGCGGCCTCCAGGCGGGCATCGGACTGGCAAAGCTGTGCACCTCCGGACTGGCGGAAATCGAACTCGTACCGGGCAAGCTCGGCGACATCGAATGGCCCTTCGTGCAGGTACACACGGATTGGCCGGTCGCTGCTTGCATGGCCTCCCAATACGCCGGCTGGCAGATCAGCGTCGGCAAATACTTCGCCATGGGATCGGGACCCATGCGAGCGGCTTACGGCAAGGAAGAACTCTTCGACCGCATCGGCTATCGGGAACATGCCTCCCATGTCATCGGCGTTCTGGAATCCCGCAAGCTGCCCAGCGAGGAAGTCTCTGAATACCTGGCCGGGAAGCTCGATCTGGAACCTTCGCAGATCACCTTGGCTGTCGCCCCGGCTTCCAGCCTGGCGGGCACGGTGCAGGTCGTGGCCCGTTCCGTGGAAACTGCCTTGCACAAGCTTCACGATCTCGGCTTCGATCTCGGCCAGGTCGTGTCGGGCTACGGCACGGCCCCGCTGCCTCCGACGGCGGCGGATGAGGTCGAGGCCATCGGCCGCACCAACGATGCGATCCTGTACGGCGGCCACGTCGTTTTGTGGGTGCGTTCGTCGGATGAAAGATTGAAGGAAATCGGTCCGAGGGTGCCGTCGTGCTCTTCGTCGGACTACGGAGCACCGTTTTCCGCGATCTTCGAGCGCTACCACCGGGACTTCTACAAGATGGACCCCCACCTGTTCAGCCCGGCGGCGGTGACGTTTGTAAACCTGACCACGGGCCGACGCCATCGCTTCGGAGCGACCGATCACGGCATCCTGATGCACTCGTTCGGCAGCTAGTCGGACTTGCGTGGATCGTGTGACAGCAAAGTGTCAATCATAGCGGATCAGGCTGAAAACTTCGTAATCCCGAAGACGTTCCCGACCCTTGAGGAAGCCGAGTTCCAGGAGAAAGGCGCAGGCGAGCACCTGCCCCCCGGCCTTCTCAACGAGTCGGCAACCAGCGTGCATTGTGCCGCCGGTGGCCAGCACGTCGTCCACCAGGAGGATGCGGGCATGGGGTTTGATACTGTCGATGTGGACCTGCAACTCCGCCTGACCGTACTCCAGCTCGTAGGCGAAATTGAAGGTCCGATAGGGCAGCTTGCCGGGCTTGCGGAGCGGAATCAGCGGCCGTTCCAGAAGGTAGGCCATCGGGGCAGCGAAGAGGAAGCCTCGGGCCTCGGCAGCGGCGACAGCATCCACGGGCCGATCCCGAAAATGCTCGACCAGCCGATGGATGCTCTCGCGGAATGCCGGAGGATGGGCCAGCAGCGGCGTGATGTCCTTGAACAGGATGCCGGGCTTGGGGAAATCGGGAACGTCGCGGATGAAACTGGCCAGGTCCATTGCTAGATTCACCGGAAGGTTGTATGGGTCCGAGCGACATCGCTCGGCGTGTCCGATCAGCTTACTATTCCATCGAGGGATTTGCGACAACCATGCAGCTTGCCATCCGCCACGCCACGCCTGCTGACCACGGCATCGTCGTTGCCTTCAATCTGGCCTTGGCCGAGGAATCCGAGGGTAAGCGGCTGGATCGTTCCGCGGTCGAGGTCGGCGTCGCGGCTGTGCTTCAGGATCCCGCCAAGGGCGTGTACTACCTGGCCGAGAGCGAACGGGGTGTTGTCGGCCAGACCATGATTACCTACGAATGGAGCGATTGGCGGAACGGATGGTTCTGGTGGATTCAAAGCGTTTACGTAGTGCCGTCGGCCCGGCGGCAGGGCGTGTTCCGACGACTCTATCGGCACATCGAAGACGAGGCCCGATCCCGTCCCGACGTCATCGGCCTGCGGTTGTACTACGAGGTCAACAACTTGCCCGCGATCCATACCTACCAGGCCCTCGGTTTCATGCCGACGAGCTACGGCGTCCTGGAAATCTACCCGCTCCGCAAAGCTTGACATGAAAAACCTCTGAGCCAAGGCGATTTTGCTTGATGCACCGAAACCGGCCCGAGAAGATGAACGCATCGAAGCGATGTCATTCATGGCATTCCCGTGCTTTCCGTGAGGACCACCGACGATGACTCGCCAAGGGAATCCGATCTATTCGCGAGGGCGGATTTCGATCCTGAATCGCGGCCTGCTGGCCGTTCTTGCGGCCACAGTCCTTTGTCTGCTGGCCGTGCCGCCGTTGCCGGCTGATCCGCAAGGTTCCGCCGAAGCAACAGCGTTGGCGATTGATCGCAAGATCATCGAGGAGGCAAAAAACGGCTCCGAGATCATGGCCAACCTGACCTATCTGTGCGACGTCATCGGGCCGCGTCTGACGGGCTCCGCCAATCTCAAACGGGCCAACGATTGGGCCGCGGAGAAGATGCGCAGCTACGGGTTGTCCAATGTTCGCCTGGAACCGTGGGAACTGCCGATGGGTTGGGAACGCGGCACCGCCTATGCCCGCATCATTGAACCCGACAACGGCAAAGTGCTCAACGTCGCCGCGATGGGCTGGACGCCGGGAACCAATGGCCGGATCGTCGGCGACGTCGTGGTCGTCAACGCTCGGAATCCGGAAGACCTCAAGAAGTACGAGGGCAAATTGAAAAACGCCATCGTGCTCCGGGGGCCGCCAGCCAACGTCCGACCGATCACTGATCTGAGTTTTGCGGTGCCCGGCGAGCGACCCGCTCCGACGCCGAACCGCCCCGAGAACCCTGACCCGGCTCCCGAACGGAGAAATCCCAATCCACCGCCCGCAGGTCAGCCGCGGCAGGCCGAGGAGCGAAGCCAGCCGGATCGGCCTGCCAATCCGAATCCGCCTCGTGATCCCGGCCAGCCTCCGGAGCGGACCAACCCCAACCAACCCCCTGCGGGTCAGCCTCGCCCCTTCGATACCCGAGCAGCCGGCGAGGCGATGCGATTCCGCCGCGAAATGGCTGAGTTTTTCCGCAAGGAAGGCGTCGCTGCTCTGCTCCAGGACGCGGGCAAACCTCACGGCCTGATGAGCATGACCGGGAGTTGGGGCGGTCGGGATCGGGCTTCCGCGGCCGATCCCCTGCCGACGCTGTTCGTCGCCCATGAACACTACGCCTTGCTGTATCGCCTGGCGACGCGCCCCGAACCAGCCGTGACCCGCCTGGAATTGGAAGTCACCAACAAATTCCATCCAGGCCCGATTCCGGTGTACAACACGATCGGCGAAATCCCCGGCTGCGAGAAGCCCGACGAGTTCGTCATCGTCGGCGCACACCTGGACTCCTGGGACTTGGGCCAGGGAGCGACCGACAACGGCACCGGCTCCTGCGTGGTTCTGGAAACCGCCCGCATCCTGATGAAGGCCGGTATCAAGCCCAAGCGGACTATCCGCTTCATCCTCTACAGCGGTGAAGAACAGGGCCTCCACGGCTCGCGGGCCTATTGCAATCTGCACAAGGACGAACTTCCAAAGACTTCCGCGGCGTTGAATCACGACACCGGCACGGGCCGGGTCACCGCCATCTACCTCCAGGGCCGGGAAGTCCTGAAACCGATCATGGAGCGGGAACTGGTTTCGCTCAAGGAACTGGGGGTGAATGAAATCTCGACCCGGTCGATGGGTGGCTCGGACCATCTGTCGTTTGAAAGCGCCGGGGTTCCGGGCTTCATGTTCCGACAGGATCCGGTCGAGTATCGCCTCACCCACCATTCCCAGAGCGACACGCTGGACAAGGCCCGGGAAGCCGATTTGATTCAAGGCGCGCAGGTCATGGCGATCATGGCTGTGCGGATTGCGAATCTGGACGACCTGTTGCCGCGGGAGAAGCGTGCTCCGGCCACGACGGCCAACCCGGCCGCGGAACGACAGCCGCAAAGCGGCGACGCTCAGAAGCCGTGACGGCTCAGAAATGCCGTTTGGGTTGTCACCACAAAAAACGTCGAGCCGATGGGTCGGGATACCAGGTCCGGCTCATCGGCTCTTGGCTTTGGCGGCGGTGCTGCGGGCCTTCGAGGTTGCGTTGGCCTTGGCCGTCGGACAGACATCCCGCACCGGGCAGGCCGGGCAGTTGGGGCTGGTTTCGTGGCAGTAATCGTGGGCTACGGTCGTCAAGGCCTCGCAGAAATGGACGCCCTTGGCCTTCGGGACGAGATGTTCGAGACTGGTGCGGGCCGCCTCGTCGTAGTCGCCGGGGATCAGTTCCAGACGCCGCAGGACGCGAGCCATGGGCTGATCGACGGGAAGGGCATGGCCGCCCAAGGCCGTCTGCATGGCGTAGGCCACGGCGAAGGGGTTGACCCCCTGGAACCGCTGCAACTGTTTCTCCGCCATTTTCAGGCCCTTCTTGTGGAGCGATTCCAGATCGAACGAGTAGGTCGTCTCAAAAACTTCTTGCAGGAAGTTGATGATGCGGGAGGCGCGGTCGTCGGGATCGGGAAGGTCCGCAAGCACGTCGGCGACTTCCCGGACCATGCTGACGCGGATCTCGTTCCAATCGAAGAAGCTCGTCTGCAACGCCCGAAAGGCCTGCTCGGCCTTGGCTGAGGTCGTGCCTTCGCGGAGGATGCCGAGGATGACCTGCTCCAGGACAGGGCGCGTGCCGCTGTCGCCTTGCCCGTTGCTTTTGACAGCGCTAAGCAGCCGGTTGAGGATTCGCGTCTTCTGCGTGCCGTTGGCCATAGGACTCTTCCTTAAGTATGCGCCATGAATCCCGCTGAAGCCGCCGCGTCAGCCTTCGCCCGGTCCCTCTCCGGCCGGGCTGGGGCGGTCCGCCGCTTCCGCCGTCTCCTCCGCTTGGGAACTTTCCGCGGCTGAACCGGCGGCTTTGGCCTCGTTGAGGAGGCGGGTCACTTCCAGACTGTTCTTGACTCCCTTGTCAATCACAAACTGGACGGTGGGAGTGTAGCGGATTTGCAGACGGTCGCCGATCTTCCGCTGCACGAAGCCGGTCGCCTGCCGCAAGCCGTGCAACACCAGATTCTGCTCCTTGGGCGTGCCCATAATGGACACATACACCTTGGCGTGCTGGAGGTCCGGCGAGATTTCCGCACGGGTCACGGTCACGTTCTTGACCCGCGGATCGTTGAGCTTGAACAGGATGGTCTCGCTGGCCACCTCACGGATTGCTTCGGCGATGCGAGCCAGACGGTAAGGTTTCATACACGCAACAGGGGGCGAAATTCCGCCCGGAGGGCGGGGAACGGCCCCGCTTCCGAAGCGGATCAGGTTTCGATTTCGTAATCTACAAGCTCGGCCACGGGATGGCATCGCAGGGCCTCGACCACCTGGCTGAGGGCCTTGCGAAGATGCTGCGTCTCGTTGGACACCATGGCCATTCCCAGCACCGCAATCTGGCGGTTGTCCTGCTCATCGACTTCCGCCACCGACAGGTTGAAATGGTTCCGCAGCTTGTCCTTGATGCTGCTGACCACCTGCCGTTTGTCCTTGAGCGTCCGGGCCTCGCGCAGCACCAGACGCACCCGCAGTGAGCCGATGAGCATGACCTTGCACGTTTACAGAGTCCGTTGAACCTCTACGACGCGGAAGGCCTCGATGACATCGCCTTCCTTGACGTTGTCGTAGCCGGCGATCTTCATGCCGCAGTCGTAACCCTCGCGGACTTCTCGAACGTCATCCTTGAAGCGCTTCAGGGATTCCAGCGTGGCGACCCGATCCGGCGGCGGATAGATGACCACGCCGTCGCGAATGACCCGGACGCGGGCATTGCGTTCGATGACACCCTGGGTCACATGGCAGCCAGCCACGGTACCGACTCTGGGCACCTTGAAGGTCTGGCGGACGACGGCCCGGCCCAGAGGAACGACCTCCTCCCGCGGTTTCAGCTTGCCTTGCAGGGCAGCCTTCAGGTCGTCGGTCAGGTTGTAGATGATGTCGTAATGACGGATCTGGACGCCCTTCGCCTCGGCCAAGGCCCGGGCACGCTCATCCGGCACCACGTTGAAGCCGATGATCAGCGTGTCCTCCGGCGAGGCCAAGGCCAGGGTCACGTCCCCCTCGGTGATCGCTCCGACGCCCGCATGAAGCAGCTTGAGCCGCACTTCCTCGTGCGTCAGCTTCTCCATCTCTTTCTTGATCGCCTCGATGGAGCCGCGAACGTCGGCCTTGAGGATGATCTTCAGTTCGACCACTTTCTTCTTGCCCAGGTCTTCCAGGCGGAAAGTAGCCGGTTTGAAATCTGAGATGACCCGCTTGCGTTCCCGACGTTTTTCCGCCACCTCGCGGGCCAGGCTGAGGTCGGGGACGACCTGGAACTTGTCACCGGCGTCGGGCGGTTCATCAAGCCCGGTGACGCGAACCGGGACGCTGGGGCCTGCGGACTCGATGTGTCGGCCGTGGTCGTCATACATGGCCCGTACCCGGCCGTAGGACGCCCCGCACAGGATCACGTCGCCGCGATGCAGCGTGCCGTTCTGCACTAACAGCGTCGCCACCACGCCTTCGTTTTCCGTGAGTTTGGCTTCCAGGCAGGTGCCCACGGCAGGCCGATTGGGATTGGCCTTGAGTTCTTTCAGTTCGGCCACCAGGGAGATCATGTCGAGCAGTTCGTTAATGCCGCGCGCCCGCCCCGGCGTGGCGACCGTTTCGACAAATGGCGTATCGCCGCCCATGGTGTCGGGCACCAGTCCCAGAGAGTAAAGCTGCTGCCGGGTCTTGTTCAAATTGGCGTTGGGCAGGTCCACCTTGTTGATGGCGACGACGATCGGCACGCCGGCGGCGCGGGCATGGCTGATAGCTTCCTCGGTCTGCGGCATGACGCCGTCGTCGGCTGCCACCACAAGAACGACGATGTCCGTCACCTGCGCACCACGGGCACGCATCTCGGTGAATGCTTCGTGGCCGGGGGTGTCCAGGAACGTGATCGGACGTCCGGAATGCTCAACCCGCCAGGCCCGCAGGTGCTGCGTAATTCCGCCCGCTTCCGTGGAAACGACGTCGCTCTCCCGGATGCGGTCGAGCAGGCTGGTCTTGCCGTGGTCCACATGGCCCATGACCGTGACGATGGGAGCACGCGGAACCAGGTCTTCCGGCTTGTCCTCGACCTTGAGCTGCTCCAGAAGCTGCTCCTCGGGATCGAGAGGCTTCTTGACCTCCAGTTCGCAGCCGAAATCCAGAGCGAGAAGCTGAGCTTCCTCAATGGACAGTTCGGCATTGATGTTGGCCATCCGGCCATGCTCCATGAGTTTCCGGAGCAGGTCCGGGGCACGAATGCCCAGGGCCTCGGACAAGGTCCGCACTGTAATGGGCGGCTCGACAGGAATTTTGCCCTTGCGTGGCTGGGTGCCGAGTTGCCGCTGGACTTGCTTCTGCCGCTGACGCCGCAAGCGGGCGGCGGGACTATCATCGTCTTCCAGGGTGCGAAGCAGGTTCAGTTCTTCGTCCTGTTCCCGACGCCGCTTGGCCTGTTCCGTCCGCCGCTTATGCCGCTCATCACGTCCCGTGACGGCACCCGGCCGACGCCGACGATCTCCCGTTCCCTCCTCGTCTTCCTCTTCCGGCAAGGGCGGGACGACGATTTCCTCGCTCTTGGGCGGCAAAGGCTTGCCGGTCAGGACACGGGTGATCTCCGTGGGCTTGAGTTGACCCTGAGTAATGCGAGCCAACTGGTCCGGCGTCAGCTTGACGGCGGGCTTGAGGGTCGGCCCCTCGCCCTTCTTTTCTTCCTTGGTCGCGGGAGGCGGTTTAGGCTTCGGAGGCGGTGCCAGAGCCGCAGGCGGCGTCACCGTGCCGCTGGGACGGAGAATGCGGGGAACCCGAGGTTGTTCCTGCCGCGGGCGCGCTTCCTTCTCCGCTCCACCACCCGGAGACGAACCGGCCTGCGTTCCCGACGGGGAGGATTGCCGGCGAAGCTGATTCAAATCTCGAATGGGCCGGGTCGGCAGGACGGGGACGGCAGGGCGCGGAGGAGTCACCGGCGGAGGTGCCACGGCGGTACCCGTCTGCGGGGTCGAGGGCGGAGGTGGAGCCGCCGGGGCCTTCGCTGCCGGGGCAGCAGCGACCGCTGCTGGTGCCGACTCCCGCGGAGCAGCCGCCGGGGCCGACTTGCGGTGCAGCAGTTTCTCGATGGCCTCCTGTTGCTCCGCATCCAGACTGCTTAACTGGTTTTGGACGGGGATGTTCGCCTGGCGGCAAAGATCCAAAAGCTCCTTGCTTTTGAGATTCAGCGATCGCGCCAGTTCGTACACCCGGACCTTGTCTTTGCTCAAGACCGACTCCTCACGCAAAAACCGTCATTTACATGGCCCTACCTCCCACAGAGTCAGGCAACAACTCGCCACGGCCGAGACGACCACGCCTCAGCCTCGCAAGCTGTATGGACGTATCCTATCGCAGACTGCTGGGGCCTTTGTGGTGATTCTATTGTAAGCGCTTGCCAGCAGACGAAAAGCCCTACTTGCCTCTGGCAAGGGCTTCCCTCTGGGGGTATACTCCCATCAATCCCGCCTGGATCGTCCTGCCTGGATATGAGGGCCTGCCATGCGACCCGGCCGAACCCTAGGGATGTGCCTCTTCTCCGTCTTGTCGGTCACCCTGTCGGTTTCGGCCCAGGAGGTGGAGTATCAACGCGACGTCAAGCCGATCCTGGCCCGGTGCTGCTCCTGCCACGGGGCCTTGCGACAGAAGTTCGGCCTCCGCCTGGACACGGCTGAACTGATCCGCAAAGGCGGTAAAAGCGGACCGGCGATCTTTCCCGGCGATCCCGACGGTTCGTTGCTGATTCAGGCCGTGATCGGAGAGGAACGGTCGCGGATGCCGCCGGAGGGCGAAGGCAAGCCGTTGACCCGCGACGAGATCGAAATCCTGAAGCGCTGGATTCAACAAGGAGCCAAGGCCCCACCCGAACCGACTCCGCCCGATCCAAAAAGCCATTGGGCGTTCGTCAGACCGCGGCCGACACCGCTTCCCGAGCCGCCGCCCGGCTGGCGAGTCCATAACCCGATTGACATCTGGATCGCTGTCCAGGATTCCGCCGCCGGTCAGGCTCAAGCTCCCGAGGCGGATAAACCCACGCTCTTGCGGCGGGTGTACCTCGACCTCATCGGTTTGCCGCCCACCCGGGAGGAATTGCACGCTTTTCTCGCCGATGACTCCCCCGATGCCTACGAGCGGGTCGTGGATCGCCTGCTGGCCGACCCCCGCTACGGTGAACGCTGGGCAAGGCACTGGATGGACGTGTGGCGGTACAGCGACTGGTACGGTCGTCGTCAGGTGCCCGATGTCTGGAACAGTGCACCGCAAATCTGGCGCTGGCGCGATTGGATTGTCCGGTCGCTCAACGAGGACAAGGGCTATGACCGGATGGTCCAGGAGATGCTGGCTGCTGACGAGATTTGCCCCGAGGACGATTCCGCCGTCGTGGCCACCGGCTTCCTGGTCCGCAATTGGTACGCTCTCAATCCGCATCAATGGCTGCGGGACTGCGTGGAACACACGGGCAAGGCCTTTCTCGGCCTGACGCTCAACTGTGCCCACTGCCACGATCACAAGTACGACCCGATCAGCCAGGAGGAGTATTTCCGCTTCCGGGCCTTCTTTGAACCGCTGCAACTGCGGCAGGACCGTGTGCCCGACGAGCCGGACCCCGGACCGTTTCAAAAGTACGAGTACAGCGTGGTGCGAAGGGTGCAGCGGTTCGGTCTGATTCGTGTCTTCGACGAACGGCTCGATGCTCAGACATTCATGTACCACGGCGGCGATGAGCGGAATCGCATGCAGGGCCGACCGCCGGTTACCCCCGCTGCTCCCGCCTTTCTCGGCGGAGACCGATTGACTATCCAGACCATCTCGCTCCCGCCGTCGGCCTGGTATCCGGGGTTGAAACTGTTCCTCCGCAGGGAGGAGCTGGCCCGAGCCGAGGCCGAACTGGCTGCGGCAGGCAAGGCGCTACAGGATGCGGAATCGGCGTTGCGTCTAGCTCGAGAATGGCTCGGCGCGGTCGAATCGCAACCGGAGGCTGATCTGCCTCAGCCTCCGCCCCGCTTTCTCGATGCCCGCCAGGCCGCCCGCACCACGGCAAGACAAGCAGCACACCAACTGGAGAAGGCCCAACTCACTCTCGGCTGGAAGCAAGCGAGTCGGCAGGCTCTCGAAGCCCGGATCGCCGCCGACGATGCCAAGATTTCGTCCCATCCCGACGCCGACCGACTTGCCAGGGCGGCGGCCAAGGCGGAACGCCTGGCAAACTACCATGCGGCTCGCGTTGCCCTCTTGGATGCCGAGCTTATCGGCAAATCGGACCAGATCGCCGCCGCCCAGAAAGCCCTGTCAGCCGCCGAGCAAGCCTTGAATCAAGAAACGACGCAGTACTCCCCGCTGAGTCCGGTCTATCCGTCGCAAAGCAGCGGCCGCCGCAAGGCTTTGGCTCAGTGGATCACCTCGCCGGAAAATCCCCTGACGGCCCGCGTTGCCGTCAATCACATCTGGATGAGGCACTTCGGCGAGCCGCTGGTACCGACCGTGTACGACTTCGGCCGCAACGGAAAACCGCCCAGCCATCCGCAACTGCTCGACTGGCTGGCCCTGGAACTGATGCACGGCGCACAAGATGAGGGCGGTTTGAATGCGACGGGGGCTGCCTCGGTTGGCGGTTGGAAGATGAAACGACTCCATCGGTTGATCGTGACCAGTGCGGTGTACCGACAAGCTTCCTGGAATCGGCCCCCCAGACGCCTGGAAGCGGAGGCCATTCGAGACAGCATCCTTTACTTGGCCGGTGTGCTCGATCAACGCATGGGTGGACAGGAATTGGAAACGGACCAGGACGGAAAAACCACCCGGCGCAGTCTGTACTATGCCATCTATCCCGAGGACGGCGGCCACCTGCCGATCCTGAGCATGTTCGATCCGCCCGACCCCTGCGACTGCTATCGCCGCAGCGAAACCGTCGTGCCGCAACAGGCCTTGGCTCTGACCAACAGCGATCTGCTGGTGCGGAGCGCTCGAAAAGTGGCTGAGCGACTGGCCTCCATCACCGATCCAAGGGAATTCATTCTCGCTGCCTTTGAGACAGTGCTGGCTCGGCCAGCGGACGCCGAGGAAATTGCCGTTTGCCTCGACTTCCTCGCTCGACAGGAAGCGGTCTATCCTGAAGGTTCCCAACGTCGGGAAAGGGCAAGGGAAAGCCTGATTCGGGTGCTTTTCAATCACAACGATTTTGTGACGGTGCGGTGAAACGGGAGCAAAGGAGACGGACATGTACCCTGAACCCCATTCGATCTGGTCGCGTCGGTCCTTCCTTTGCGATGTCGGCATGGGCTTCACCGGCCTGGTGTTGGGTGCGATGCTGCACCGCGACGGCATCGTTCGAGCCCAGCCTGCCGAAACGGAGAGCCTTCCCGATGGCAAGCCGCATCATACCCCCAAGGCAAAGTCCGTCATCTGGATTTTTCTGTCCGGCGGCTACAGCCATGTTGAGACCTTCGACCCGAAACCAGCCCTGAACCAGTACGCGGGAATGACGTTCGACAAGACGCCCCTGAGCAACCCGCTTACCTCGCCGCTGCACGACAAGCGATCCCGTTCTGTTGTCGCTGCCGAGATCAACGTCCGCGACAAATACCCGATCATCTTCCCGATGCAGGTGGGCTTCAAAAAGCACGGCCAAAGCGGCATCGAGATCAGCGACTGGTGGCCGCACCTGGCGACGTGCGTGGACGACATCGCCTTCGTCCGCAACGTCTGGACCACCGACAACGACCATGCCGCGGAAAACCAGATGCACACCGGCCGCCATCGGCTCGACGAACCGCAGCCGAGCATCGGTGCCTGGGTGAACTACGGGTTGGCCACGCTCAACGAAAACCTGCCGAGTTTCGTCGTCCTGGGAGGACCGACCAACTCGACCACGCGGCAATCCATCGACGCCTACTACCTGGGTCCGCGGTATTCCGGGGTGCCGTTGAAGCTTGATCCAAGCAATCCCTTGCCCTTCGGTCGCCGACATCCGGAGGTTCTGGATCGGGAACAGGAGAACGAGTACGAACTCATTGGTCGGCTCAACGGTCTGGCCGGGGTTCGCTATCCGGAGGACGATCGGTTGCGGGCACGCATCCGCGCCTATGAATTGGCCTTCCGGATGCAGACGGCGGTGCCGGAGGTATTGTCGTTCACCTCAGAAACCGCAGACACCCGTCGGCTTTATGGTCTGGACGAAGATGCCACCCGCGTGGCAGGACAGCGTCTGCTGGCGGCCCGGCGACTGGTGGAGCGCGGCGTTCGTTTCGTGCAGGTCTATCCCAGCGGTTACGGGGCGTGGGACTCCCATCAGAAACTGCGGGAAAATCACGCCAAATTGTGCGCCAGCGTGGACAAGCCGGTGGCCGGTCTGCTCAAGGACCTCAAGCAGCGCGGCTTGATGAACGATGTCGTCGTTGTCTTCTGCACCGAGTTTGGACGGACGCCGGGACTGGAACAGCGGGCCGGCGGCAAAGATGGTCGGGACCATCATCCGCACGGGTTCACGATCTGGATGGCCGGGGCCGGCATCAAGAGCGGCGTGGTTCACGGTGCCACGGACGAACTGGGCTTCCATGCCCTCGAACCAGCCCATTATGTCACGGACATCCACGCCACCGTCCTGCACCTGCTGGGTCTGGATTCGCGTCGGCTGGTCTATCCAGGACGAAAACGCCTGGAAATCGACTACGGCACTCCCATCCACGACATTATCGCGTGATCGCTTGCGGTTCGGTGCCTGCTGGAAGGGAACCGATCTCAAACGGCCTCGGTCTGCCCGACATTGGGTGCGTTTTCTTCCTGCACCGAAATGCTGGCTCGCATGGCCTTCAGGACCGGCTCGGCAAGGTCGGCGTCGAGATCGCTTGCCTGACAAATGACCAGATAGGTCGCCCGTTCGGTGCGGAAGCTGCGGATCCAGCAGGTATTGGCGAAATCCAGCGTGAAGAACTCGACATCGCACCCGCTGGAGGCGTACCCAGCGATTTCCTCCCCTTCGCAGGGGAAGGTGTCCATTTCCGGGTAATCTTCCTGAAGCGCCAGTAACGTCGCTTGCAGGAGCGCGTCCACTTCGGGCCGCTGGGGATGGACGCTGAGCATGAGGAACGCAGTCCCGGGGCTGGGACTCTGCACGGCTACTGACCAGCCCTGCTCGAGCGGACTTTCGTCAATGACCCAGTTTTCCGGATAAAGAAACCGGACGCCTTCCTTGGAGAACACCGCGGGCATGGCTCGGCTCCCGTGCTAGAGGGAATGGGACCGCTAGTGTCTGTTATAGGGCACGGTGAGACAAACCGCATCCCGTCGCCGACGGATTCCGGCCAGGAGAGCAGCTTCTGGAAATGCGACTTGTTCAGGGGCCGAGCAACCGACGGCGGATTTCCGTTTCCAACTGTGTTTTGCTCCGCGTCGTCAGGCCCTCAGCCCGCCACACGATTTCGCCGTTGGAGTCCACCAACAACAGCGTGGGGAAACTGCGAATCTCCAGACGATTGAGGACAGGGCAGGCATTCCCATCCCCCATGAGCACCTTGTAATTCAGGTTATGCCGGGTTTTGACGAAGCGGATGCGGTCAGCTTTTTCCTCCGTGGCACCCTCTTCGTAGGCGATGCCGATGATCTCCAATCCGGCGGCTCCGTAGCGACGCTGGAGATCGACGAGGTAAGGGAGGCTCTGCATGCACGGCGTGCACCAGCTTCCCCAGAAATCCAAGAGCGTGAGCTTGCCGCGTTGCTCCTGGAAGCGGAATGGCTGGCCGTTCAGGTCCGGCAGCGTGAAATCAACCAAGCGGTTGCCGACGAGAACGCAGTCGGCGGGCGCCGTGCCGCGGTTGTTCCGCGAAGACGATGCACTATCCGAAGCTGCCGCGCCGGGAAGCTCGGCCCGGGGTGGGTTGTGGGCGGCCAGACCAGGTCCAAGCGTCTGATACTCGGGACGGATAGGAGGCAGGCGATCCCGGGGGGACGGTGCGGCGTAACCGGGAGCTTCACTCGCCCCGGTTTGGTCGGATTCTTCGACGGATCGGCCACGCTCAGGTTCATGCAGATAGCGGGGTGCGGCGTCGGGAGCCCAGCTTTGCTCCCGGCTCTCCGACGAAGGTTCCCGCGCCTTGCGTGTGTTCGATCCCTTGGAGGTGGCTGGCGGACCTTGTCGGGATCCGAGCGGCTCGGGAGCGGGTAGGTCTTCGCTGACTTTGATGACCAGCACGACGTTGGGTGGCGAGGCGATGGTGGTGCCGCCCAGGACCGCATCGCCCTTGCGTGCTCGGGCTGCCAAGCGGTAGCGGCGTCCCGGTTCCAGGCCCTGAATCACGAAGTAGCCTTCCGCATTGGCTGTGATTTCTGTCGGCTCGCCCTGGGAGTCATCCAGGGCCTGCACCTGGATGATCGCTCCGGGCCGTTGCTGATTGAACGTGTCGATGACCCTGCCGGCCAGAACGCCACGGGGATCGCTGCTGCCGATGCGGGCTGATGGAGGGCCGTCGATGGGATCGGGAGGCGGAGGCGTGGTCTCGAACCAGTCCTTGTTCTTTTTCGGGGTCGAACCTTTGCCAAACCACTCCGCCTTTTTCTCCTTCAAGGTCGCGCAACCGACCAGCAGGGCGATCAACAAACCAGAAAGCAACAGGCACGGGCGGAACACGGTTCGACCCTCGTGGCGACGGATTGGCCGAGGCAGACGCTGAGCATCTCTCGGCACGCAAGTCTTGCCGCGCTTCGGCCTCCTGACCTCGCTGGTCTTCACGCTTTGTCGCCAAATCCGAGGTCACCCGGCTGGATTGGCTTGCACAGCCCGCAGAGTTTCCCGCCGGACTTTCCGTCACGGCCGATATTTTTCAAAATCCCGTCAACAGCTGCCGCCTGATACCGGAAGTCAGCTTCCCGGGCAAGGGCCAGCGAGCCGGGTGAGGCAGCGTGGTGCTTCTAAGAGCTTCCGTCCTTTCCAGGTGCACGGTATTGAGGCCTTCAGGGCGGCTGTCCGGGTTTGTCCCGTTTGGCCAGTTTGTCCCGTCGCTTCATTCGGAGAATGGAGAACGGCGGTAGGCAACCGGCGAGCAAGCTCGGCCTTTCCCGAACCAGTCCGCGGTGATATAAGACAACGGCCCTGATCCCGCAGGGAACGGAGTCCTGGAGAAGACCCATGTTCGTCCGCCACATCCCGCTTCTGGCGCTGACTTGCCTGGCAGGCTTGGTGATTACGAACGATCTTGCCGGCCAACCGGCGAAACCGGCCCAGCCCCCCGCCGATACCGCCGAACCCCCGGCCGCCGATCCGCGTCTGGATGCCCTGCTCATGCGCTGGGAGAAAGAAACGGCGAAGTGTGAAACGGTTGCCGTGGACCTGGTCTGCACCCGCAAGAACCCGGTGTTCAACCGCACGGAGAAACTGGTCGGCTATGCGAAGTTCATGCGGCTGAGCAATGGTGAATACGCCGCCCGACTGGAACTCCGAAGCCAAGAGGATCCGAACCGCTACGAGAAGTACATCTGCACGGGAGGCTATATCTACGTATTCCGGCCGGAGGAAAAGCTCATCCTGGTATACACCGTGCCCAGGCAGCAGGCCGGTCAGCTTCCCGATGATGGCGCCTTGCCGTTCTTGTTCGGCCTGAAGGCCCAGGTCGCTAAACAGCGCTATCGGCTTCGCATCACCAAGGAGACGGAACATTACACCTACGTCGAGGTTTTGCCGGTCTATCCGCGGGACAAGGCCGACTTCACCTACGCCCGGCTGGCTATCCTGAACAAGGATTATCCGGGCCTGCCCAAGGATCTGCCCAAGGAAATCTTCTGGATCGAACCGACGCAGGTAGAGGTCAAGTGGGACATCATCCGCGTTCAACGAGACGTTCCGGGCACGGTGCAGCGGAGCGATTTCGTCAAACCGGAACTGCCGCCAGGCTGGCAATGGAAAAGCGAAGCCAGCTCGTCGGCCGCTCCCGCTCCTTCCCCTCGCCCACCGACAGTCATCCGCAACCAGGGCGGTTGATTTCGCGAATGCCGCCTCCTTTCCGTCTTCATGAGCGATGAATTCCCGATGAATCGGGACAACCGCGGGAGTTGCCGACGGTTTGATGTCGGCATGAGGACGGAAGCACCCTTGTTTCTGCTGGCAGCGGCGACGTCGGGCGCTGTGCTGTTCATCGGCGCTCTTGAAGGCCTGCTGCTTGGCTCACGAGGTCGCGTGGGCTTGACGGTCCTACGTCGGGCTGTCGGCGTGCTTGGGGTACTAGTTGCTTGCCACCACTTCGGTAGTTGGGTTTTCGCTCCCTGGGCATCCCTTGCCGGGTCGATTGCGGCAGCCACCTGGGCGATCACCACGGAGCGATTGCGTCCAAAGCCACGAGGGATTGCTTTCATCATCCTTGGTGCCCTTTCCGGGCTTGGGCTGATTTACCAGGCCGATCATGCGGCCACCGACCTCCCCAAGCCTGCCCTGCCGCGGCAAGACCTGCTCTTCACCGACGCCGGGAATCCAGTGTTCTGCTTTCTGACCGCTGAGCCGAATCCGTGGATTGACCTGGCCACCAAACGCTGTGAAAAGGAGTTCTCCGGCTCCCTGATGCGAGTCGCCGCTCCTCACGTCGGCTATTCCTGCCACGGCTGGACGTTTGCCGCGGGAAGATGCCACATTCCCGGTGATGAGGTTCCCAAAATCCTTCGGGACAACGGCTACCGCCAGGTGACGGAACCGCAGGTCGGTGACGTGATCGCTTATCTGGACGACGTCGGTCGCGTCCTGCATACCGGCATCGTCCGATATCGAGGTCCGGATGGCATGGTTCTCGTCGAAAGTAAATGGGACTTGCTGGGACGCTACCTGCATCGTCCGGAAGCCCAGCCGTATTCCGACCGATTCGCCTTCTATCGCACGCTTCGGCCGAACCACACGCTCCGGGGTGTCGCCAGCTTACCTCCCCGACAAAACGAAACCTCCGTCAATTTATCCCATCTTCCATGCTCCCATCCCTGTCCCGCTGAAGTTCAAGAGAAAAAGGAACTACACGTCGCCGAAGGTTTCAGACGATAATCGCCGATAGACCGATTGTCCGACTCTGTGCGAACCCCTGGTGCGATCATGGCGGCAGGTTCTACGGCGACGGCACGGCCGAAGGGCATGGCGATTCTGTTGTTCGGCATGGCGGCCTTGGTGGCTGTTGTCGGGAACGGTGAGTTGCTCTCTCAGGAGCCACCGTCCGCGACGCCTCGTCCCGAAGTCCTGGTCCGCGATCTGGATAGCAACGATCCCGTGGTGCGAACCGCGTCGGCATCGCTGCTGGCCGAACTGGCGGAGTCCTCTCGCAGCCGCCGCTTCCGACCGGGCGTCGAAGGCGAGACGGCATTCTTTCGGCAAGTCGCCGGGGCTGCCCTGGCACGTCATGTGACCGATCCGGTTCCATCGGTTCGACGAGCGGTTGTCGGAGCCTTGGCGCAGGTGCGGGCCGAGGGGCCGACAGCCACGGCGGCCTGGTCCAAGGCGCTCGCCGACGAGGATGTCGTCGTGAGACGCGAAGTGGTTGCGGCCCTGCGGGAGTATTTCCAACGCTCCGCCGAGTTGGCCGGGCCGCTCAGCTATCGGGAGCAACTGCCTCCGCTGACTTACTTCCTTCAAGACATCGAAGCAACGGCTTCGCTGGTGCGGCGCTGCCTCGAATCCGAGGATCCTTTTCTTCGACAAGGGGCCTTAAAAGCTCTGGACGCTCTGCTGGATTCGCTGGAAAACCTGCCGGACATCGCGGGCCGCAACGTCGATCCCCTGGCCATCACCGAGGAGGCTGTCGAACCGGTTCGGCAAGCGGTCGTCCCGGCGGTTTCAGCGATCCGCTCCTTGCTGCCTCCCGTGGTCCAGGTCGCAGCGACCGATGCCACGGACACGCGACGACAAGCAGTTCGCATTGTCGAGAAAGTCGCTCTGCTGTGTGATCCGCGACCGGACCTGTTCGAGCGGCGAGAAGGCGGCACAGGCCGACAGCGGGGCCGATTGCATCGAGGGGACCTCGGCCCGGGTGGCCGAGAGGCGATCACGTTGCTTCAAGAGGGATTGAAGGATGCCGTTCCGGGCATCCTGCCCTTGCTTCGGCAGCCACCCGTGGAAACGCAACGCGCTGTCCTCGATGCTTTCGAAGTCATCGGACCGATTGCCCGCCAGGCTGTTCCAGAGGTTCGCGTCCAACTGCGTCACGCCGATCCCTTTGTCCGCTGGGCCGCGGCCCGCGCTTTGGCCGCCATCGGGCCAACCGGGGACGACTCCGCCACGGTGACAGCCCTGGCTGAGCGGATCAGCGACGATGATCTCGACGTCGCCACCGCCGCCTGCCGTTACTTGGGAGATGCCTTCGCCAAGGATGCCCTTCCGGCCTTGCCGGCATTAAGCCGAGCCGCTGCGTCCGAGGAACGGCAACTCCAGCATGCAGCCGTTTTGGCGCTGGAAGACATCGCCAACGTGCTTCGGGGCGAGGCCAAGGCCGCCGTGCCGGGGTTGATCGTGGCCTTGCAATCCCCCGACCTCAAGACTCGGCAACTCGCCCCCCTCATCCTGGGCACCCTCGGTCCCGCAGCGGAAGCGGCCGTGCCGGCGTTGGAGAAGGCGCTCCGAGACGAAGACCCGGACGTCCGCCAACGAGCCGGCCAGGCTTTGCTCAAGATCCGCTCTCGTTGAAGACCGACATCGCTCTCCATGCATCGGCAGGCCCGCACTACCCTGCCGATGCCTCTTGCTCTCCGGAGCGTTAGAATACGCTTGTTCGACATCCTGGCGTCTTTCCGCACTCGAGTACGACGAAGGAAGCGCATGTCACGCAACGCAACCATCACGATTGTCGCCTTGGGACTGCTGGCGGTCGGCGTCTTTGTCCTGGCCCTGCAACAGAACACGAGTACGCCTGTGGGAACTGCCCTGGGAGTCATCAAGATCGAGCTGAACCCGGAAAAGGCCCCGGAGACGGTCAAAAACTTCCTCCAGTACGTGGATGACAAGCACTACGACGGCACGATTTTTCATCGGGTCATTTCCGATTTCGTCATCCAAGGCGGAGGCTACACCACCGACCTGAAGGAGAAGCCGACCCGCAAACCCATCAAGAACGAAGCCAAGAACGGCCTGCGGAACGAACGGGGCACGATTGCTATGGCCCGGACCTCCGATCCGGATAGTGCCACGGCCCAGTTCTATATCAACGTGGCGGACAACCAGACCAAACTTGATCCGGCCTTCTCGGACGGCCACGGATACTGCGTGTTCGGCAAGGTCATTGAAGGAATGGATGTCGTGGACCGCATCCGGGCCGTGCCGACGAAGGCCCACGGTCGAATTTTCGAGAATCTCCCCGTGCAGGATGTTATCATCAAATCGGCTCGCCGTGACGAAACCCGGGCGGCCGACCAGCCGCCCGTGGTGATTTTGGAAATTGTGCAGTCGTCCCGCCGCCGTTGACCGCTTGCCGCGATCCGCACCGGCTTCGACCCTGGTGCGACTAAGCCCGCCCCCCCGAAGAAGGGAGTGTACTCCATGCGTCCTACCTTATCAAAACTTGGCTCCGTGACGGCGATGCTGGCAGGACTGATCAGCGTGGCCTGGGCCCAGCCACCGGCGGTGCAGCCCGATCAGGCTCGCCCCGGCCCGGTTCTGGCTGGTCTGGATGGTCCGGGGTTCGCCGTGGCCTTTGCCGAGGACACCGGGGTTCTGGCCGTGGCCTGCGAAGGCGGAACCGTTCACTACTGGCTGCCTCCGGAGATTCTGGGAGTCCGTTCCGGCGAGCAGACGCCGCACGTTTTGAGCGGACACAGCGGCCCTGTGCTGGCCCTGGCATGGGCAGGCGGGCCGGTGCTGGCGTCAGCGGGCACGGACCGCAAAGTCCTTCTTCGAACGGTGCCGGAAGGCAATGTGCGAGCGGTCCTGTCCGGACATGGCGGAACAATCCGTGCCCTGGCTGTGTCACCCGACGGCAAATTGCTGGCGGGGGGTGGAGACGATGGCGTGATCTACCTGTGGGATCTGCCATCCGCTCAAATGCGGGAGCGCCTGGTGGGACACAAGAACTGGGTCGTTGCCCTCGCATTCAGTCCCGACGGCCGCTATCTTGCCTCAACGGGCTTCGACCAATCCGTGCGCCTCTGGAACCTCAATGCCCCGGAGAAGATTCCCGTCATCCCGATTAAGCCGCTTGCTGCTGCCGAGGCCTCCAGCTTTCCGATGTCGGTCGCGTTTTCGCCAGATAGCCGCACGTTGGCTGTCGGCGGCACCGATGGACAAATCCGCCTCTACAATGCGGCCGACGGCAACCTGGTCCGAACGCTAAGCGGCCATGCCAGCAGCGTCACTGGTGTGGTCTTTCATCCGAACGGCAACTTGTTGATTTCCGGCAGCCGGGACCGCACCGTGCGGCTGTGGAATGTCGGCAACGGCCAGGCGATCAAGACCTTGGAAGGGCACACGGCCTGGGTCCAGGGAGTGTGCCTCGTTCAAGGAGGCACCTTGATCGCTTCCGTCTCGGCTGACCGTACAGTTCGGCTCTGGGATCTTCGACCCCCTGGCAAGTAAGTGGGGCCGACGGCTCTTTAATGGCCCGGGGGCCTATTCATCGCCACCTTCAGCCGGTTCGATGATGGCCGACATGCTTCCCTTGCTCCGTGCCAAGAGCGGATCGGGACCAAAGGCGTGAATCTGATCGCGCTTCAGCTCGGCCCGTTCCTTGGTGGTGGTATCCACGATGACTCGGCCCTTCGTGTCCACCTCCCGGGCGAGCAAAAAAGCCTTTTCCGGCGGATAGCCAAACAGCGCACCCAGCATCCGAATCACGTACTCATAGGTGTGGTCATCGTCGTTGAGCAGAATGACGTGATACGGTGGTTGCCGTTTTTGTTTAGGCTTCTCTTTCGTCTTGGTTTCCGGAAGCGTCACCGTGTCCATACTCATGACACTCACTCCCGAGCTTAACTCTCTCTGCCAAAGCAAACCAGCGTAATATCGTCGTGCTGCGGCCGACCAGCCGAGTATGCTTCAACCGCTTCCAACAGGGCCTTTCCTTGCTGGACGGCCGAGGTCCCGGTCTTCTTCAACAAATCCAGGACCCGTTCCCGTCCGAATGGCTCGCCCTGAACGTTCATGGCGTCGTAGATACCGTCGGAGCACAGAATCAGGGTGTCTCCCGGATTCAATTCGGCTTCCACGGCCTGATATTCGTAATCATCCATGACTCCCAGCGGCAATCCCGCGAGCTCGTTGTCGGCCAGCTCTTCGGTACGGCCATCGGCCCGGCGGATGATGGGAGGAAGGTGCCCGGCATTAACCACGCTGACCCGGTGGGTGCTGTAATCCAGCGTCACCTGGGCGTAGGTGATGAAACGGTCCATCAGACCCGCCTGGCCCAGAGCCTGGTTAAGCATCTTGACCGTCTCGGCGGCGTGCGGACTGGACAGGACGCTGGTCCGCACTTCGGCGCTGAGACGGGCCATCAACAGGGCAGCCGGTACGCCCTTGCCCGCCACGTCGCCGACCGAGACGGCGATCTTGTCCTGTCCCGGCAGCGGCGTGAAACCGTAATAGTCCCCGCCGATGTCCTGGGCAGCCCGATAAAAGGCGAAAAACTCGTAACCCGGCACGTTGGGCAGGCTGGCCGGTAAGAACCCCTTCTGCACCGACTTGGCGAAGGCCATCTCCCGGTCTCGCCGCTCCCGCCGCATCAATTCTTCGTGGACACGGGCGTTTTCCATCGCCAAGGAAGCCTGGTTCGTGACGGCAACCAGCAGCTTCAGATCTTCCTGCGTGAATCGCTTGCTTCGATCCTGCGTGTCCAGCTGAATGACGCCGAAGACCTTTCCTTGCGTCACCCCCAGCGGGGCGCACATCACCGAACGAATGCGAAAGTCGGAGATGCTTTGGCTCATGGCGAACCGCGAATCGCTGGAAGCGTCCTCGCTCAGGATCGCCTGGCCGTTGTCGATGCACTGGTTGATGATCTTCGTGCTGAAACGGGCCGTGGTTTCGTCCTTGCCGCGGCGGGTCTTGATCGCCTTGGGAATGAGCCGCTTGGTCGCTTCGTCGCGGACCACGACAAAGCCGCGGTCGGCCTGCTTGAAGATCGTGAACAACTGCTCGACGATCTTGGGCAACAGGGGTTCCAGTTCCAGAGTTGCGCTAAGTGCGTTAGTGATGTCCAGCAGGACGCGGAGCCGTTCCGCCGAGGCGGTTTCCAAAAGCCCCTGCCCGCTCCGTGCCTCCAGCGTCGAGGTCACCGTCGAGGTGCCGTCGTCGTCTCCCCCGCCGGCTCGATTTTCCTCTTCGCTATCGTCCGTGAACTCGAAGACGTTATCGCAGATGATGACCTTGTCGCCGCTGCGGAGCCGGACTGGAATGTCCGGATTGACCTCGGCATCGTTCACGAAGGTTTTGTTACGGCTCTTGAGGTCCTTGACGTACCACTGGTTGTTGATGCGGACCAGCTGGGCGTGCTCGCGGCTCACGGCGTTGATGGGAATGACCAGACCGCAGTCCGGACTCCGCCCGATGACCAGCTTGTCGTTGGACAAGGTGATACGCTTGCCTTGATTTTCCCCGCGAAGAATGGTCAACGTGGCGCTCATGGCAAGACACCGGAACCTCTAGCTCTCGGCAGGCTCGATGATGGAAAAATAACGGCTGGTCGGTTTCAGCCCTGCCAAGTCACAACCGGTATTCTAGATCGTTCTGGAAAGAGCCGTCAAGAAATGACGGTCCGTCGTCCATACCTCCGCTTACGCCGATGGCAACCTATTCAGATCCGAGATCCAAAAAGCAATCGCACTGGGTGAAGCCCCGCGCATAAAAGGACACTCGCCGAGAGAGGACAAGTCCTGCCAGCCTCGGAGAAGTTGCGTTTTCCGCGCTCTGAACGAGGGCCTTATCGTGCCTTAGTTGCGGCCTTTCATTGCGACCTCGTTCAACAGCTCGAGGATGGTTGCGGTGATTTTTGTCGAGGCGTCCACTTCCAGGTAGGAAGAGCGTGCCCGCCAGGTCTCGTAGCCGCCGAGCTTGTGCTGCTCCGGTGTCGGCAGGTAGCCGTTGTATCCATTAGCCAAGGAAATCGTGAACATCGGTTGGAGCGGACTTCGCTTCTTGAGTTCCAGGCCGATCTCAGCGAAGACTTCACAGGGAATCGCTGCAATGCCCAGGTCACCGACCCGCATTGCCTGCAACTTGACCGGAACGGACGGCGGATATTCGGCCAGAAGCACCGTCTCCCGAGCATACACCTCCGGCAGCGTCTGAAGCACGGGGCCTTTGGCCTGGGCCAGAATCTCCTTGGCCTGCGCGACCTCTTCGGCCGTCGGCCGTCGCACTCCCAGCGTGATGTCCCGCTCGGCAACAGCGAGCGGAACATGGTCCTTGAACTCGATGCGGCGATAGGCCTCGAGGGCCGCCTGGGCGACGCTGTTGGCGACGATCTTGCACTGTTCGAATTCCCTTTGGCGGGCCGGTGGCGGACCGGCGAAGTTGATGTTGTTCACGTCGCCGCTGGTGCCGTTGGACATGATGCCGACAAACTCCTTGGGTGCTTCCAGAAGCTGGGCGATCCGATCGGCAAAGGCCCCGAAGTAGTCGGCCGACAGCGGCGAGACGCCACCGACATAATGCAGCGAGTAGTTTGCCAACAGAGCCAGCGGCTTGCCGTCTCGCGTCTGCACCGCCAGGATCGAAACGTCGGGATCAATCGGCCCGGCTGGCTCGATGAGCCCCTTGGCCTGGTAGCCGGGGTTCATTTTGACGCGATCCGTGTTGCGACCGAAGGGGTCCGGGGAGATGGTTCCTGGTTCCATCTTCCAGCGGCGGTTGAACACCTGGGTCGGATCCTTGCCGACGGCCCACCCGATGCGAGCCGGCTGCAAGCGAGCGTGGGCTTCGGTGATTCCTTTGGCGATCAGCTTCGGCAGGGCCTTGGCATATTGCACGTTAGCTTCGCTCTGAAATGCGCCTGCGACCGTCGGAGCGGTGTGGGTGTGCGTGGCCGAGATCAGCATGTTCGTGACCGGGATTCCCGTCTGCTCCGAGGCCAGCCGCTTGGCTTCGTCCATGATCTCGCGGGGAATCATGCAACTGTCACACACGGCAAAGGCGAGTTTCGTCTGGCCGTCGTCCAGCACGAGACAACGGGCATGGAGCCGATCATGGACGCCGTGGGCCAGGCGGTCCTGCATCCCGCCGTTCACAGAAATGGGAAACTGGTCTGGGGTGATGTCCTGGGCGTAGGCCCCGGCCCGGAACCCTTTCTCGGAGGCGAAAGCCATCGGGAACCATTGGACAGCGCAGAAAATCACGAAGCTGGCGAGCGCCAGGCAGCATGGATGGCTCCGATTAAGCATGGCGATTCCTCCTCGGGACTTAGTTGACGGCTTCTAATGTATCAAGCCGATCGCTGACCCGCGCCAAGTTTTTGACCAGAACGCAGGAACGCAGAAACCTTTGCCAGGCCAGCGAATTGGCCGCGCCAGAATTGTGCTTGCGAAGAGATGAGAATCGGCTATGCTGATGGAAGCTGGGTAATCTAGCCTGCCCACGGTGCAGGCCCTCAGATTGTTTCCTGCCGACGGGCGGATCGCTCCTTCAGCACGGCCGCAGACTCCACCCAGCATTTTTGGCTGTCCCTGGCTGGAAGAGTGCCGCTCGGATGCTCAGTGAGGGGGGTAGTGCCGATGAATGGTCGGACGAAGTGGATCGCCCTGGCTTTTGTGGTCCTGCTGGCCCCCAGTTCCTTTGCGGTCGCTGCGGACGCGGCCAAGCCGGAAGCACCCCGGGGGGAACCGGCCGCCTCGCCCAAGCCCGAGGACGTGTTGTCCCTTTCGATCCACCCGGCCAAGGTCGTTCTCAACGGCTCGGACCAATCGTGTCAATTGGTCGTCACTGCGACCTTGGCGGGTGACAAACAGGTGGACCTCACCGGGGACGTGCAATACGCTGTCGCCGATGCGGCCCTGGCACGCGTCTCGCCGACGGGCCGTGTCATCCCCCTGGCCGACGGCACGACGCAGATCACAGCCAGCTACGGAAACAAGAGCGTAAGCATTCCTCTGCAAACCGTGCACATTCAAGACAACCTGCCGATCAACTTTCCGAACCAGATCGTGCCGATCTTCACGAAACTCGGCTGCAATGCCGGCGGCTGCCACGGCAAGGCCAGCGGTCAGAACGGCTTCCGCCTGTCTCTGCTGGGCTTCGAGCCGGAACTCGATTACATGACCCTGGTCAAGGAAGGCCGCGGTCGCCGTCTCTTCCCCGCTGCTCCGGACAATAGCCTGCTTTTGTTGAAGGGCACCGGGCAAATGCCCCACGGCGGCGGCAAGAAGCTCGATAAGGATTCGGAGGAATATCGCGCCATCCGGCGATGGATCGCCGCCGGGATGCCGTATGGCAAGCCGGAGGATCCGGTGGTCGTCCGCGTCAGTGTCTTCCCGGAACAGCGGGTGCTGTCTCGAAACGGACGGCAGCAGCTGAGCGTGACAGCCCATTACAGCGATGGTTCGACGGAAGACATCACCCGGCGTGCCCAGTACGAAAGCAATGACACGGAAATCGCCGGCGTTGACGCCCAGGGCCTGGTCCGCACCTTCTCCAACAGCGGCGAATCGGCCATCATGGTGCGCTATCAGGGGCATGTCGCCGTCTTCCGAGCCACGGTACCGCTGGGCGGGCAAACCCCGAACTACGAGTTCCCCTACAAGACGCTGGTAGATCAGTACACGCACAAGAAGTACAAGCAGCTTGGCCTGGTTCCTTCGGAGCTTTGCTCGGATGAAGAATTCATCCGTCGGGCTTTCCTGGACATCTGCGGTACCTTACCGACTCCCACGGAGGTGATCGCCTTCGTCAATGACAAGGATCCCGCGAAGCGGGACAAGCTCGTGGACATGCTCGTGGAGCGGCCCGAGTACAGTTATTACTTCGCCAACAAGTGGGCCGACATCCTCCGCGTCAAGCGTCGAGGCCAGAATACCAACGCTCCGGGCACCTTCGCCTTCCATCAGTGGATTCGGGATGCGATTGCAAACGACAAGCCCTACGATCAGTTCGTCCGGGAGATCATTGCTGCCACCGGCGATGATTATTCCCATCCGCCGACGGTCTGGTACAAGGAAGTCCGCGAAGCCCAGCAGTTCACGGACGATCTGGCCCAGGTCTTCTTCGGCCTGCGGCTGGCCTGCGCTCAGTGCCATCACCACCCGTATGAGAAGTGGAGCCAGGACGATTACTGGGGCATCGCGGCGTTCTACGGCCGCATCGGTCGCAAAACCGTCAATGAACCAGGCGGGTTCCAGAATCAGCCGATGCAGTTGACCCGGCTGTTCGTGAAGCGGGACGGCAGCGTGACCAACAAGCGGACGGGCCAGGCGGCGGCGTTCAAGCCGCTCGATGCCGAGCCGATCCAGGTCTCACCCGGCGAAGATCCACGCCAGCGGCTCGTGGATTGGATGGTGGACCCGAACAATCCCTTCGTGCCCCGAGCCTTGGTCAACCGTTATTGGGCGCATTTCTTCGGTCGCGGCATCGTCGATCCGCTCGATGACATGCGGGTGACGAATCCGGCTTCCAACGAAGAACTGCTCGATGCCCTGGCCAAGGACTTCGTCAACAGCAAGTTCAGCCTGAAGCACGTCGTCAAGACCATCGCCAAGAGCCGCACTTACCAACTCAGTGCTGTGCCCAATGAATTCAACAAGATGGACAAACAGAACTACGCCCGCTTCTATCCGCGGCGGATGAGCGCCGAAGTGTTGCTGGACGCCATTAACCAGGTCACGGACAGTCCGGCTTCGTTCGCCAATCTGCCGACGGATCCCTACGCCCCGCGGCGGGCCATCATGCTGCCGGATGAGGCGTTCAGCAATTACTTCCTCGAAGTCTTCGGCAAGCCGAGCCGGACCAGTGCCTGCGAGTGCGAGCGGGTCAACGAAGCCAATCTCGCTCAGGCCCTGCACCTGCTCAACTCCGAGGAGATTCAAAGCAAACTCAGCCGTGGCGGCGGACGAGCTGATCAACTGGCCAAGGACAATCGGCCCGAAGAGGCGAAGATCGAAGAACTGTTCCTGTGGTGCTTCGCCCGCAAGCCCACGGCCAATGAGATGCAGACGGCCCTGGCTCACATCGCCAAGCTGGGTCCGAACAACAAGAAGGCCGCCTATGAGAACATCCTTTGGGCGCTTATCAACACCAAGGAGTTCGTCTTCAACGACTGAGCTTTCGTTAAACAGGCGGACACGTCGCTAACGAATCGAGCAAGAAAAAAAGAGGCCCTCGACAGCGGGGGCCTCTTTTTTCTCGCGGCTCCTCCTCCGACCGTTGCCGCCTTCGAAGAATCGCTTCGCGGCGAGTAGCCGGGTGGAAGAGAAGGCAGAGTCCGCCCTGCCGCGCTAAGCGTGGCGATGGGCGGTCTTCCAGTGTTTTTTGGCTTGGTCCGGAGTGATGTGCCAGCCGCAGTCGTCGCAAGCCGGGGCCTTTTCGTAACAGGTGTCGCAGTAGAACGGCCCGCCGTGGAAGAACTGCTCCAACCGAGCGCGGTCGGCAGCGGAAAGTTCCCCGGGATCGGTAACGTGGACCGAGGCTTTGTCGCCGCAACCCTCGCAGCTTCTCAGGCTCAATTTGGGCAGCTGGGCCGCATAATGGTCCACCAGTCCCTTGGGCAGCACACCGGTGCCGTGGCAGAGCGGACAGGCCATGTTCAATTGGGCCACGATGGCCTTGCGAATGAAGGCGCTCTTATTGGGGAGTTCATTGAGAATCTTGGCCAGTTCGGCCTCGACCTTGAACGCCACGACCTCGGACTTGCGGGACATACTTAGACCTCGTTCATCTGGGCTCCCATAACCCTATCTCACTGTACGCAGCGATCTGGACAATCGCAAGCTCACGCTCTTCCACCGCCTCGCCTTTGCGTTTGCCGGTGCGGCATCTTAAGCTACATCGGAGGCGCGCGGGCACTTCGGGGAGAAGGCCAAGGCATGATCGGAACCAGGCTGGGTCAATGGCAGATCGAAAAAGAAATCGGCTGCGGCGGCATGGGCACGGTGTACCTGGCCCGCAACGTCGCTCCCGACAGCAATCCCGCTGAAGTTCCCGAATGGGCGGCTGTCAAGCTCTTATCTCCCCTTCTGGCTCAGGAAACCGGTTTCGTCTTGCGGTTCCGGCGCGAAATCGAGGCCCTCAGCACACTTCAGCATCCGAACATCGTCGCCCTTTTTGAATCCGGCGAATATCAGGGGCGGCCTTACTATGTCATGGAGTATGTCGAGGGGCCGAGCTTCGACGACCTGCTTCGGAAGAACGGCCGGATGTCTTGGGACGATGTTATCGAATATGGCATCCAGATCTGCTCCGCCCTGAAGCATGCCCACGACCACGGGATCATTCACCGCGACTTGAAGCCGACCAACCTGCTGCTGAGCAAGGAAAAACAAGTCAAGCTGCTTGATTTCGGCGTAGCTCGGCTTTTCTCCGAACGAAACCTGACGCAGGCCAACGCCGTCGTCGGCACGGCGGAGTACCTTTCCCCGGAACAAGCTGCCGGTAAGCCGGTGACGCGCCGCAGTGATCTGTATTCCCTGGGAGTCGTGTTCTACACGCTCCTTACGGGTCGAACACCGTTTCAGGCGTCCACCACGGTGGAGATGCTCCAGAAGCATCGTTTTGCCCGCTTCGATCCGCCGCGGAAATACGCCGAAGACGTCCCCTACGAACTGGATGATCTGGTCTGTCAATTGATGGCAAAAGACCCGGACGACCGTCCGCCGGACGCCGCCGTCGTGGCCCGGCAGCTGGAACGCATCCGGAGACATCTGGCCCGACGCGATCAGTTGACGACCGACGAGGTCCGCAGCAGCACCACCTTGGGCGGGACGGGGATCAACTTCGTCGAGGAATTTGGTTCCGGCGAACCCGCGTCGCTGGCCGCGGATCTCGCGCGATCTCAGGCCCGCTCTGCCGCCTCCGAAGGGCCGCTGCACAAGCTGTTGAACCAGGCCTGGGTCCTGATTTTCGGTCTGGTCATCATTCTCGGCGTTCTCATCTGGGGCCTGTGGCCAGCCAGCGTCGAACAGCGGCTGGACGAAGTGCGTCGGCTTCTGGACCGGGACGAGTGGGCCGCCGCTTCCGAACTTCTGGACCGCATCGAGCAGCAGTACCGAGGGCATCCGTATCATGTGCAGGTGCAACTGTATCGGCAACGGATCGCTGATCGGGAAGCGGCAGTAAAGGCCCGGTGGCGGCCGTCCTCCGAGGGCCAGACTACGACGGGCGAGGCAGAGCGATTCTTCCGCGAAGCCCAGCGGGAGTATGAAAGCGGCAACTACGCCAAGGCCCGCACCATCTGGGAAAAGCTGGTCGCAGCATTCGACGGCATCGAATCGCAAAAAGAGTGGGTGGAAAAGGCCCGAGCTGCCCTTCGCAAGGCAGATGCCCGGGATCTGGCTGCCGTGGACGAAGCCATCCGGATGGCTCGGAACGAATCAGTTCCCCAGGCCCGACGGCGGCTTCAGGCGCTTGCTGATCTGTATCGAGATCGCGAGGACGACGCTGCCAAGACTGCCGTACGACGCATCGAAGCCGCTTTGCTTTCCCTCGACCAACGAACCGCCGGAACCGAAGCGCCTTCGCGTCAGCCTTGAGGGGGTCAGGCAGACGACGTCGCTTCCTTCGCCTCCGCGGCCATCTGTTCCTTCTTCGGCGGCCAGAAGAACAGCAGCAGCATCAATGCCGCAATCAACGCGGTCGCCATCGAAATCTGAAAGATGGCTCGGAAGTCGTAGGTCTCACCCTCCTTGAACACCTCGCCCAGCCGGGCCGAGGCGAAGTTGGCGACGAAAGGCCCGACGCCGAGGATGAGCAGGTTGAAAAGTCCTTGCGCACTGCTCCGAGCGTCCTTGGGGAAATACTCGTCCACGAAGATGTACACCGTGGCGAAGAAGAAGGCGTAACAGATGCCGTGAATGGCATTGATGGCCACAGCAGCCCACGGCTCGGGATAGTAAGCGAAGACGGCGAAGCGGGCGGCGTGGCCCAGCACACCCAGCACCATCGTCCATCGCCAACCGAGCGATTTGAGCACATAGCCGAGGAAGATCATGGTCAGGATTTCCGCCACCTGGCCGATCTTCATCACCGGCGAAACCCAATTGCTCGGGATGCCGATCTGCCCCGTGAGAAAACGCTCGGTCCAGAAGAAGAAGGTCTGATGCACCGCGGCGTCGAGAAAGGTGACGATGAACAGGACGAGGACGAAGGGATAGCGAAGCAGTTTCATCGCTTCCAACCAGGCGAAGCGTTCGGCTCCGTTGCTGGGTCGGGGCGGAGTGTGCGGCAGAAAGAGGCTGAAGCCAGCCATGACCAGCGAAGCGATGCCGGCCACCAGGTAGATGTACCGTGATGCCTGCCGAAACGCCGCACCCTTCAGGGCGTTTTCCGGGTCCAAGGCCGTGCCCAGCCATTCGGTGAATGGCACGCTGCCCAGAGCCGGCACTTTGCTCCAATCCACGAGGATGAAGATGAACGGCCACGACGCCACAATCCAGCCGATGGTGCCCCAGACGCGGACGGGGCCGAACTCTCGCTGCGGATCCCGGAGATTGGCGAAGGCAATCGAATTGGTGATCGAGATGGTCGGTACGTAGAAGAGGCAGTGCAGAAGCATCAAACCGAAGAACGGCCAGAAGGGAGCGGATGTCGCGCCTTCTTCCTTGCGGATGAAAAACAGTCCGATCATCGCCAAGCCGCCGACAAGCTGACTGAAGGCAAGGTATTTTTCCGCAGCGAAGCGGCGATCCACGAACTGAGTGCCGACGAACAGGGCGAGCACAGCCGCCAGGTTGAACGTGCCCAGGATCAGCGGCTGCTGCCAGTCGGCATTGAAGCCTAGGCTCGGAAGATAGCCGAAGGTCAGTTCAAACCACGCCCCCCAGATAAAAAACTGCAGGAACATCATGATCGACAACCGGACCATGACGCCTCGTGATGGGCTGGGGGAGGAAAGGGTTGTCGCGTTTCCAGCACTGGCCATGATGGAAACTCCACGGGTTCGGGCAGGCAAAGGATTCAAGCGTAGCGCTGGGCAAGTCAGAGCGATCAAGGTAGCCGTTCTCATCCCCGAATGCAAGCGGGAGCTTTCCGGACCCGAACTCCCGGTGGAACAGGTCGATAGGGTTCTGAGGAAGGGTGCCAGGATCGCGTTATGCAGAACACGCATCAGGTCCGGCCGCCGTTGCCTGGCCTCCGCGATACGATTGCAGAACGGAACTACTGGACAGTCACGGAAGTCGGCTTGGAGCGGGCCTTGAGCGGATCTGAGGCTCAGCGGCAGGAAGCCATTTGAGGCCCCATCATAGGGAACTTCGGTTCACATAGGCCTCGAGAATTTGCTGGAGAATCGCAGGTTTCTGAAGCGACTCGCAAAGTGTACAAGTGATTATTGGGGGCGGTGGGACTCGAACCCACGACCTCCGGATTAAAAGTCCGCTGCTCTGCCAGCTGAGCTACGCCCCCGACTCAGCGATCCTGCGTTGGCTCGCCTTGCCTCTTGCCCTCAATCTATAGTCGCCTGATCCTCTCGGCCAATCGGCTCGGAGCGGCTGAGGAGCCTCGGTCCGACCTCTCAGCGTCAGGTTCACCCTTCCGAAAATGACGGCCTTGACGTCGCTAATGGCTTGAATTGGCCGTCGTGTCCCGGCCGCCAAGCAAAGACCGCAGACAGTCCCCCGGCGGTTCGGGAAAATGGAGAACCTGATCCGATCTTTCCGAAACGAAAGGGCCGATCCATGACTGCCGCCCGCGTTTCCCTCGCTTGGATCCTCCTATTCGGCACAGCGGTTCAGCTTCTGGCCGACGAGGGGGCGACCGCTTCTCGTCCGAGGACTGCCGCCGCTCCCGTGTCGCCGGTGTGTCACTGCAAGAAGGGCTATCCCTATTCGGCCTACAGCATCATGCCCCTGCTTCCCGCCCCGGTACCGGTCAGCCCCGTGATTCCGCCGTGTCTCCCGGAGCCGGTGCCGCCAAGCCCCGCCGAACCGCCGCCGATTACTCCCCCGCAGGCTCCGCCAGACGATCTTGAACTTCCAACGCCCGCAATCAGCATCCGGGTCGAGGTCCCCGCTCAGTCCGCCATCGGCCAGGAACTCGAGTACCGCATCCTGACCGTCAACCGCTCGGCCGCTGCCGCTCATCACGTCACCGTCCGCTGCCGCTTGCCGGATAACGTCCGCTACGTTCGCAGTCAGCCCCCGGCGATGGTTCTCGGCCGGGAACTGACCTGGGAATTGGGCACGATGCAGCCGGGCAGCCGGCATGACATCCAACTGATACTGATCCCGACCGGCGGAGATGAAGTAGACCTGGCGGTCCGCGTTCAGTTCGAGCACGGTGTTCGCATCAAGACGCAGTTGGCCCGCCCAGCCCTGCAACTGCGAAAATCGGGACCCGCGGATGCTCAACTCCACGAGTCCCTGACCTATCGGCTGAGCGTGACCAACATCGGCGCTGTTCCTGCGGCCAACGTCGTGATCGTGGACGAGTTGCCCGAAGGCCTCGAAACGCGGGACGGCCGCCGAGTTCTGAGCTTTCCCCTTGGCACACTGGGCAGCGGCGAGAGCCGACAGGTCACCTACGAGGTCATTGCCCGGCGTCCGGGACGCTTCGTCAATCGGGCCACCGTCACGGCCGAGGGCGGACTTCGGGACGAGGCGCAAACGGTGGTCACGGTCAGCGAACCGGCGCTCGCTTTGCGAATCTCGGCTCCGAGCGAGATGTCCTTCGGACGGTCGCTGCCCGTGGAATTGACGGTAAGCAACACGGGGAACGCGCCGCTGGACAACGTCGTCGTCACCGCCCCGATTCCAGCCCAGACGGGCCTGGTCAGCGCCAGCGACGGCGGCAAGCAGGTCGGGTCACAGATCGAATGGCAGCTCGGCACCTTGCAACCGGGGGCGAAGGCCGCGCTGGAGTTGAAGCTGCGGCCGACCACGGCAGGCCGAGTAGTGGTCGTCGCCGAGGCCCGGGCAGATCGGGGGCTTCGCGTCACGGCCGATGCCGCTACCGTGATCGTCGGCGAGGCGGGGCTGCTTCTGGAAGTGGTGGACCTGGAAGACCCGATCGAGGTCGGCGGCGACACGCAGTACAACATCATCATTCGCAATCAGGGCAGCGCACCGACGACGAACATCCGCATCACCGCCTTTGTGCCGCCGGAACTGGCCGTGTCCCGCGTCCAGGGGCCCACCGACCACACCAAGGAAGAGGGCAAGATCGTCTTTGAACCGCTCAACCTGCCGCCGATGAAAGACACGATTTACCGAGTCTATGTCCGGGCCTTGAAACCCGGGGATGTCCGATTTCGCGTGGAAATGACGGCCGATCAGCTACCGGCAGGACCCTTGCGGGAAGAGGAAAGCACGAACATTTATCCGCCGCAGGTTCGCTGACAGTCTGGCGAACCGGGTTCTATCACAAAGCTTTCGACAAACTCGCCTCGGGGGTGTTCCAAGGCCCTGGCTTTCGCCTAGGATAATGTGTTCCCCATTCCGGGGGCCGGATTCCGCTGTCGCGGGGTGACTTGTGAAAGCCGGTGAAAGCAGTCATGACGACCCTTCCGAGCGAAAGCATCCTCATTTTCGATTTCGGCTCGCAATATGCCCAGCTGATCGCTCGGCGGGTGCGGGAGGCCCAAGTCTTCTGCCAGATCGTCCGCCACGACCTCCCGGCCTCCCGCGTGGCCGAACTCCAACCCAAGGGGCTGATCTTCTCCGGCGGTCCCAACAGCGTTTATGAGCCAGGCGCGCCGCGGTGCGACCCGGGCCTGTTTGATCTGGACATTCCCATCCTCGGGCTGTGCTACGGGCTGCAACTCATCTGTCACCTGCAAGGCGGACGAGTGCAGCCGGGATCGGCTCGGGAATTTGGCCGGAAGACGCTGCGGATCCATGATCCCGACGTGATCCTCCGCGGCGTCCCCAGCGAATCCGTGGTGTGGATGAGTCACGGCGACCAGGCGGAAATCCTCCCCCCCGATTTTGAGGTGCTGGCCAGCACGGATACTTGTCCCGCGGCGGCCATTCGGCATCGTTCGCGGCCCTGGTTCGGCCTTCAGTTCCACCCCGAAGTCAGCCATACGGAGCATGGCCGAACCATCCTGCGCAACTTCGTTTATGATGTGTGCGGTTGTCAGGGCCTGTGGCGGATGGAGTCGTTCATCGAAAGCACGGTGGCCGAGATTCGGGAGAAGGTCGGCCCGCATCGGGTCATCTGCGGACTGTCGGGCGGCGTGGATTCGTCGGTGACGGCGGCGCTGCTTCTCAAGGCGGTCGGGCCGCAGGTCGCTTGCATCTTCGTGGACAACGGACTTTTGCGGAAGAACGAAACCGAGGCGGTTCGCCGGACCTTCCAGGATCACTTCCACGCAGATTTGCACGTCGTGGATGCCCAGGAACGGTTTCTTTCCGCCCTCGCTGGGGTCAGCGATCCCCAGGAGAAACGCCGACGCATCGGCCATGTCTTCATCGAAGTCTTCAAGAGCGAGGCGGAACACATCGCCGGAGCGAAGTTTCTCGCCCAGGGCACGCTCTACCCGGACGTGATCGAGAGCGGCGGCGCGCCGGACGGACCGGCCCACAACATCAAGACGCATCACAACGTCGGGGGACTGCCCGAGGAACTGGGTTTTGAGCTGATCGAGCCGCTCAAAAATCTCTTCAAGGACGAGGTGCGACGCTTGGGACAGGAACTCGGGTTGCCGGACCAGATCGTCTGGCGGCATCCGTTTCCCGGCCCGGGGCTGGCGGTGCGCTGCCTCGGCCCGGTGACCCGCGAACGGCTCGACATTCTGCGGCAGGCCGACGCGATCTTTCTGGAGGAGCTGAAGAAGTGCAACTGGTATCGCCGGACCGCTCAGGCCTTCGCCGTGCTTTTGCCGGTCCAGTCCGTCGGCGTCATGGGGGACGGCCGCACCTACGAAAACGTGGTCGCCCTGCGGGCCGTTCAGACCGAGGATTTCATGACCGCGGATTGGGCCCCGCTGCCCCATGATTTCCTCGCCCAAGTGTCCACGCGGATCATTAACGAGGTCCGCGGCGTCAACCGGGTTGTGTACGACATCAGCAGTAAGCCGCCCGCTACGATTGAATGGGAATGAACGAGGGCACGATGGTCTCGAAAATCGGCAACCCCCTCCCAAGCGCATCGCCACGGCGGTATGATCCAGAATAGGACACCGGGGAGGCGCGGTTCAGCCTTCAACATCTCGGGGAATCTGCTCATGGGACAACTCTACAATGCCGTCGTGGATTATCTGACCGAGGACGGCTGGCATTTCGGCGTCGCCCAGGAAGACGTCGCCCTCCACTTCGGTTTCCAGGGCCGCAGCAACCTCTGGCAGTGCCTTTGCATTGTCGATGAGGACAAGGGCTTCGTCCGCTTCTATTCCATCGCTCCGGTCATCGTGCCGGAAGAGCAGCGGGCCGCCGTCAGCGAGTTTCTCACCCGTGCCAACTACGGCCTGCCCTTGGGCAATTTCGAGATGGACTACCGCGACGGCGAGGTGCGGTTCAAGACCAGCATCGACGTCGAAGGCGGCGAGCTGACGCCGACCATGATCGAGAACCTGCTCAAGAGCAATCTGACGACGATGGATCAGTATCTGCCCGGTCTGATGCGGGTGTTGTACGGCAACGTCGCCCCGGCCCAAGCGGTGGAGGCCATTGAATCCGACCTGCTCATGAAGCAACTGACGGAAGACGATCCCTACCTGGACCTGGAAAAACGCGACGATCACGAACTGGGCTTCAGCAGCCTCTCCGAGGACGATCTGGATGACGACGGGGACGACGAACAATTCCGGCGTTTCTGATCCCATCCGGACCAAAGCGCACGCATCGCAATTTGCTTGATTGCCTCACGCCGCCGATTTACCTAGCTTGCCAATTCTGTTCTTCCCGCAGAATTCGCATTTCAGGAATCCTCGGTCCTTCGCCGATAGTTGAGGAAACGGAGGGTCTCGGGGATCCGGTATGCGCCGCACAGTGTCGGCTGGATTCGTGGTTCTGACGGCCCTCGCCGTCGGACTGGCGGAGGAAAGTTCGCCATCCCCGGCCGACGTTTCGTCCCCCGTTGGTGTGTTCGCCGAGGTCGTCCTGCCTTCCGATGCCCCTCCCCCAGGGCCACAGTCTCCCGTCGCCCTCCAGTGGCCGTGGGTCTATCCCTACGCGGCATCGAACAATGCACCCCGCAACATCTGGCTGGATGCCGAGTACGTCCTGTGGTGGAGCAAAGAGGCTCGGTTGCCGCCCCTGGTGACCGGCGGGCCGCCCGGATCGACGGGCATTCTCGGCCAGCCAGACACGACCATCCTCGCTGGGGCAACCGATCTCGACCATAACCATCGTTCCGGTGGACGCTTCACCGCCGGGCTGTGGCTCGACTACGATCAGACGCTTGGCATCGAGGGCGGGTATCAGTTTGCCGGGGAACGCACCGTCCATCTTCCCGTCGGAGCGGCCGTGCGGCCCGCCGAGCCGATCCTGGCCCGGCCCTTCGACGACGCCCAGACCGGCTTGCCAAGCAGCAGCCGCGTGCTGTTTCCCAACCTGCGCATCCAGTTCGTGGACATCGCCTCTTCCACCTGGTTCCAGGGGGCGGAATTCAGCGTGTTGGTCAATCATTGGCACGGTCCGGCTTACCGCGTGGATTTCGTCGGCGGCTTCCGCTTTCTGGAACTCCAGGACGAGCTGCGCATCCTCGAATCCAGCAAGATCGACCGCAACGCTCCAGAACTTGGAGGTTCCCGAATCTATCGGAGCGACGAATTCGCAGTCCGAAATCGCCTCGTCGGTGCTCATGCCGGTCTGCAAGTGAAGGTGATGACAGGTCCGTTCTTCGGGTCGGTTCTAGGCCGGGTGTCCTTCGGCGGGATGGAGCAGCAGCTCGACATCCGCGGCTTCACCCTTGTCGATTCACCGACGGAGGCACCAGAGCCGTACAACGGCGGGTTCCTTGCCTTGCCGTCGAATGAAGGGGTGCGCGACCGCTGGAAGTTCGTCGCCGTTCCGGAACTGACGGCCCGCCTCGGCTGCACGTTCCGGCATCGGTACACGCTTTTCGTCGGCTACACGATCCTCTACTGGGCGGAAGTCCTGCGAGCCGGGGATCAGATCGACCTGACCCTGAATCCGGCCCAGATGCCGATCAGTCCAGCGGTAATGGACGGACCGAACCGGCCCGAGGTGCTTTGGCGAGAAACCTCGTTCTGGATTCAAGGCCTCAGTCTCGGCTGCGAAATTCGTTTCTGAAGATGTCACCGGAACCCCGCGGCCGATAAACTTCCCACCTCTTCACCATTTCATGTGGATTGACTGGCATTTCGTCGCCGATTTTTTCGTTGACGTTGAACCGGGTCAATCCGTACATCCGAGAGCGTGTTGAATGTCGAGGCCCGGTGAGGCAGCGTCATGAAAGCGAGCATCGAACGGATCCAGGCACGGGAAATTCTCGACAGTCGGGGGAATCCGACGGTTGAGGTGGAGGTGATTCTGACGTGCGGGACTCAGGGCCGGGCCGCCGTGCCCAGCGGAGCCAGCACCGGAGCGTTTGAGGCGGTCGAACTGCGGGATAATGAAAAAAGCCGTTATCTCGGCAAAGGCGTACTCAAGGCGGTGACCAACGTCAACGAAGTCATCGCTCCCGCCCTGCGCGGTTTTGACGCCGTCGATCAGGCCGCCCTCGACGCCAGGTTGATCGAACTGGACGGCACGCCGAACAAGGGCCGCCTGGGGGCGAACGCCTTGCTCGGCGTGTCCTTGGCCGCTGCCCACGCAGCCGCAAGGTTTCACAAGCTGTCGCTTTACCGTTACCTCGGCGGAACCAACGCCCGATTGCTGCCGGTGCCCATGATGAACATCCTCAACGGCGGCAAGCATGCCGACAACAACGTGGACTTCCAGGAATTCATGGTCATGCCACTGGGTGCCCGCTCCTTCGCTGAGGCCCTCCGCATGGGAGCGGAGATATTCCACCATCTCAAGGACGTGCTTAAGAGCAAGGGACTGAATACGACCGTCGGGGATGAGGGCGGCTTCGCTCCGCACCTCAAGAACAACGAGGAGCCGCTGGAGCTTATCGCCCAAGCCGTCGCCAAGGCGGGCTACAAACTCGGCGAGCAGGTGAAATTCGCTCTCGACCCCGCAACCACGGAGCTTTACGAGGAGGCGAAGCACCGCGGCAAGGAAGGCTACTGCTTTTTCAAGAGCAATCCCGAGCGGATCGTCAGCAGCGACGAGATGATCGCCTACTGGAAGGACCTGGCGAAGCGCTTCCCGATCTTCTCACTCGAAGACGGTCTGGCCGAGGACGACTGGAGCGGCTGGCACAAACTGACCCGGGAACTGGGCGGGCAGTTGCAATTGGTCGGCGACGATTTGTTCGTCACGAACGTGGATCGGCTGCGTCGGGGCATCTGTGACGAGGCCGGCAACGCGATTCTGGTGAAGGTCAACCAGATCGGCACGCTCACGGAGACGCTCAACGCGATCGACCTGGCAAAACGGAACAGCTTCCGCACCATCATCAGCCACCGCAGCGGAGAGACGGAGGACGTGACGATCGCCCATCTGGCCGTCGCCACCAACGCCGGGCAGATCAAGACCGGCGCGCCCAGCCGCAGCGATCGCACGGCCAAGTACAACGAATTGCTTCGGATTGAACAGGATCTGGGCACGGCGGCCCGGTTCGGTCTGGCCCTGTGACGTGGCCGACTTCACTTTCCCCGACCCGGCGGCGTCCCGGGTCGGGCGGTTCCACGGACGCCGATGACATCCCGACCGGACTTCCGCCATGTATCGCCGACCACGCCCCGGCCCCGTCGGCCGATGGATGCGCCGCTGGCTGTATCGGCTCACTCTGCTGCTCGCCGCCGGATTGGGAGGCCTGGTTCTCATCGCTCCGCACTGCGGTTTCCTTCCCAGACCAGACACCCTGGACCGCATCGCCTGGCTGTTCGCCCACGACGATCTCTTGCGAAAAATCAGCGTGGTCAGTGCCGTGGGCCTGTGGCTGACGGCCATCCTCTTTTTCCGCCCCCGCAGCTACGACTACAATTGGTGGGAACAGGAGGGGTACGCGCATCTGGAATGATCCGGCCGACGCATGACGATCCTGACCGAAGATCCCACTTGGATTTACCTGCTTCTGATCGCTGCCGGGGCTGTCTCCGGCATCGCTTTTTTCTCAACGCAACGGGTTGTTTACCTGCTCGGCGTTCCGGCCGCGCTCGTGCTGGGCGGTCTGGTCTGGCTCGTAGACTATCTCGTCGAAACCGATCGGGAACAGGTCGAACGCAAGGTGCAGGAGTTGGCTGAGGCCGTCAACGCCGCCGACTTCGCCAAGATCGAATCCCTCATCTCTCCCCGCTTCTACACGCCGATGTTCACCTCGAAGCAGCACCTGCTCGACAACGCCAAACGCTATCTCGACCCCCAGGCCAGCCGGCGAACCTCGTTCTGGCAACTGGACACGCGGTCGATCAGTAGCGGCAAAAGCCTGGTGGTGGACGGAAATGTCAGCGCGTCGGGCCAGTACGGCGGCTACCACGTCGAGGGTTGGTTCGGGCGGATCGAGCTTACCTTTCTCAAGGACGAAGACGGTCAATGGCGGATCGCCCGCTTCACCGTGGTGGATTCCCAAGGCGGGGAAGTCAGCCTCCGCCGGTAAATTCTAACCGGTTGACCGCCGTCGTTGCCTGTGTTTACATAAACACCGGAGAGATTGCTTTGGAGAGTCGCCCATGATGTCGCCCAACGAGTTCTTCGACCCACGGCAACCGACCGCCGATTTCGTCCCCGCTGACACCCCCAAGTCACAACCTGAAACGGTCAGCGTTTCCCGACCGGAACCGCCCACGGAACTGAGGCCATCAACCGTACCACCAGCTCTTGCCGAAGCCCCCGCCATTCCCGGCTATCGGATCACCGCGGAGATCGCTCGGGGCGGCATGGGTCGCATCTACGCAGCGATCGACGAAACACTTGACCGCGAAGT
>JANWWR010000042.1 GCA_025055835.1 Gemmatales bacterium
TGAGTTGAAGGAAGGCAAGCCAACGGGTAGGAAGATTTTATTTAAAAAGGACAGCAAAGGCAGGGATGTCGCGCATGATCCCAATGACGCAACCTTCCCCGAGCAAGGACGACCTTCCGAAGCAAATCACGGCAACGTGACCCCTTCGCTCTCGGAGTTGGACGAAGAGGGCGAGTTCCTAGCTGGCGGCGTGACCATCGACCGGGCGGAACAGACTATCGTGTTGTCCTTCCCGGCGTTGCGTCGGCTGAAGTTCCCGGTTAAAAGTCTTCCACTTGGTAAAACGCAGGAAGATGTAAACGTCGCGGCTCGGACCGTATTGGCGGCCTTGGGAATGTGTGCAGCGATGCTGGCCACGGAGTCCGGGCTGGATCTGAGGTCCCGGTGTCTGTTGTGGCCGACCGAGCCGCTGAAGTGGGAACTGCTCGGCAAACCGGGGCAAATCGAAAAGGACGTCGTACTCACCGTCGAGCAGGCGATCCAATTACTCAAGGAGGCAATCCAGGATGCCCGGAGCCTGGGTTTGCCGTGGCGTGACAAGCCGCTGCGGCTCGTGCCCTCCGAGGATCTGGTGGAACTCGTCGTCAAGAGTCAGCAACTGGCGGCCCAGAAAGTCGGCGAAGGGGGCGAGTGATGCCGGGCTTCACCATCGGCTGGGAATACCTGACGGGCCGTTGCGTGGCCTCCGATCCGGCCAGTCGAGAACGAGCGGAGTGGCCGCCGCACCCCGCTCGGGTCTTCATGGCCCTGGCTGCGGCCTGGTTTGAAACGGGCGAAGACATCGCCGCCGGTGAAGCCTTGCGCTGGCTGGAGGCACTGGGCGATCCGGAGCTGGTGCTGCCAGCCCGGGACAGGATTTTTCATCGATCCGTCGTAGATGTCTTTGTTCCTGTGAACGATACCGCCGGTCCTGCGTCGGCATTGCTCCAGTCCGCACCGATCACTCGTGCCAAGCAACCCCGGACGTTCCCCTCGTGCTGGGTCGGGGATGCCCCTTGCTTCTTTCACTGGCCAATGGCTGCCGACGGCGACATTCGAAAACACCGGGACGCCCTGTCCCGGCTCTGCTCCGAGGTGACGCGGATCGGCCATTCGTCCTCGCTGGTGCGGATGTGGGTGGCGAAGGCCGATGAAATGTCCGGAGAGGTCTGGGTTCCCGAGGACGGGCTGTCCGAACTCCAGGTCCGCCGTCTTTCGCAGGGAATGCTCGACCTGTTGGAGCGGTTATACAACCGCCGGGGCCGGGAACAGCATCAAGCACTCTCCGAACGGATTGCCGCGCTCAAAGCTGAAAGCCCGACGGGAAAAGGTTCCAAGGAACGCAAGTTGGCTATAAAGTCCGAGCTGGAAGAACTGGAGCGTCAATTGAAACAAGTCGATGCTCGTGACCCGATCCGTCCCACGATCGGCCTATGGACCGGCTATCGCCGTAAACCGGACGAACCGCCGCCCACCGCAGCACACACGCATTTTGACAGCGATTTATTAATTCTGACGCATGTTGATGGCCCGCGACTGCCGGCGGTTTCAACGCTGCTTGTTACCCAGGTTCTGCGGAAAGCGATCCTGGACCATCTCCAGTCGGCTATTCCCGAGTGGGTCAGCGGACACAAAGCCAACGGCGAGCCGCTCCGCAACGGCAACAATCAGCTGGCCATCTTTCCCCTGCCGTTCGTCGGTCATGAACATGCCGACGGACATCTGCTTGGGGTCGCGATCGCGTTTCCTCGCAGCGTAGCGCGGCCGGAACGTGGCAGAGTGTTAGGCAGTTTCATCCTCTCCCCGACCGGCGAGCCTCGGGACATCCACTTGACTCTCGGCCGACTCGGGGTCTGGACGCTGCGCAAACGTGACTGGGCAGAGCCTCGTTACTCCCTGCGTCCCGAAACCTGGACTGCCCATCCGGAGGGGGCCGAGTCATGGGCCAGCGTTACGCCCGTGGTGCTGGATCGCTTTCCCAAGTGCGATCCCGACAAGGAACGCCAGCGTTGGCTGGAGGAGGTCGGGGAAATCGTCTCCGTCGCCTGCGAGCGGCTTGGCTTACCCCGGCCCGTCGAGGTGGCGGCGACCACAACGAGCAGGCACCGCGGCAGTCCCCGGGCGCTGGCGAAGCGTCGGCCTCTGCGGGGCTATCCCGAGCTATCCGATCGTGATGCTGTTTTGGGGGACGGTTTCCCACCCTACCCGACCAAGGGGAGCAACGGGCCTCGTCCTCAGTTCCATGTTCGCTTGCGTTTCGCGGAACCAGTCGTCGGTCCGATCCTGATCGGTGCTGGGCGGTTTTTCGGCTACGGGCTGTGTAAACCGCTGAGGCGAAGGGCTAACCGATGAGTTTGGTTTCGTCCTCCGACTTTCCCGCGTTTTTCCAGGCTCTGCATGACCGCGAGCCGTACCCCTGGCAACGCCGCCTCGTTCAACAGGTGGTGAGCGGCGGGTGGCCCAAGGCGATGGACCTGCCCACGGGCAGCGGCAAGACGTCCTGTCTGGACATCGCGGTCTTTGCCCTGGCCTGTCAGGCAAACCTCCCGCCGAGCCAGCGGACCGCGCCCCGCCGGGTCTTTTTCTGCGTCAACCGCCGGGTGATCGTGGACGAGGCCTACGACCGGGCGGTGAGGATCGCCCGGAAAATCGCCGAGGCCGAAGGCTCCTCATCCGTCCTGGGCCGGGTCGCTGCCGCCCTGCGAAGCCTCTCCACGCTGCGCCGCGAAAGTGCCCCGCCGCTCGATGTGTTGGAGTTGCGCGGCGGCATCTTCCGGGACAACCGCTGGGCACGTTCCGCCACCCAGCCGACGATTCTCTGCACGACCATCGACCAGCTCGGCTCCCGGCTGCTCTTCCGTGGCTACGGCGTCTCGGCCAGTGCCGCCCCGGTTCAGGCCGCGCTCATCGCTTATGACAGCCTGATCTTGTTGGACGAGGCCCACATCAGCCAACCCTTCCTGCAGACGCTTGAATATGTGAAGCTCTATCTCGACCCCGTCAAATGGGCGGAAAAACCCCTCGGCCTGACGCCGATGATCGTCGTCCCGATGACGGCCACGCCGCCCGAAGGTGTCGGCGGGTCCGACGTTATCCGCCTGGGGGCCGACGACCGCGGCAACCCGCAATTGAACAATCGCCTCACCGCATCCAAAAAGGCGAAGCTGCTCAAGGTCGCCGACGTGGTCCAGGCATCCTTGGACGAGGCCCTGGCCCTCGCGCGGAATGGCCCGACGGCCGTCGGCATCCTCGTCAACCGCGTGGCCACGGCGAGAGCCATCTACGAGAGGTTGCGGGAAGCCCATCAAGACCAGCCCGAGGTCACGGTTGAACTGGTCATCGGTTCCATGCGGCCGGTTGACCGGGATCGGCAGGCCGAGCGTCTCCGTGATCTGGTCGGCCCGAACCGCCCCGAAAAGAGCGAAAAGACCAGTTTCATCGTCGCCACGCAGTGTCTCGAGGTCGGGGCCGATTACGACTTCGACGCCCTGGTGACCGAGTGTGCCTCCCTCGACGCCCTGCGGCAACGCTTCGGCCGGCTCAACCGCCGGGGCCGACCGATCGAGGCCAAGGCCGTGATCGTGGCGAACCAGGAGAACCTCGCCGAGGACAGCAAGCTGAACGACGACAAGCCGCTCGATCCGATCTACGGCAACGCCCTGGCTCGCACCTGGAACTGGCTGCTGGCCCGTGCTGAAACCGTCCCCGGGGAACCGGATGCTGCCGCCCGTCAGCAGGGACGCGGCAAGAAGAAAGCCCCGAGTGAATACCAACGGATCGACTTCGGCATCGACGCCTTCAACGCGCTTTTGCAGCAGCACGGCGATAATGGCCGGATTCCCCCGAATCTCCTGGCCCCTTCCGCCTCGAAAAACGCCCCGGTGATGTTGCCGGCCTACGTCGATTTCTGGTGCCAGACCAGCCCCCGACCCACGCCGGACCCGGAAGTGGCTCTCTTCATTCACGGTCCGCAAACAAGCGAGCCGGATGTTCAGATCTGCTGGCGCGCCGACCTCGTCGAGGAGGGTGACCTCAGCCGCTCCGACTGGTGCGACATCGTCGCCCTTCTGCCCCCGACGTCGGCCGAGTGCATGAGCGTGCCGATCTCCCTGGTACGCAGATGGTTGACCGACCAGGCGGACCTGACCGAAAGCGATCTCCTTGGCTCCAGGGAGAGCAGCGACGACGAAAAACCCAGGCCTGTCTCGAATCGGCTCAGGCGAGTCGGCGTGTTGTGGCGCGGCGTCAAGGACAGTCGTCTGCTCCAATCTCCAGACGACCTGCGACCGGGGGATACCCTCGTACTTCCCGCTGCGGACGGCGGCTGGGGCAGGTTGGGCCATGTCCCGGGTGCCACGCCGCTAACCGTGGACGTGGCCGAGATGGCTTTCCAGGCCGCCCGCGATCATGCCGCCTTGCGATTGCATCCCGCCCTGAAGAACCGACTTCCCCCGTCGGATTCGCTCGACGAATTGTTCCGTCGTCTGGCCGATCCCGAGGAGGAACCGCTGACGCAAGCCGAATTGCGCCAGCTGCTCGCCCGGTTCGCCGACGACGTGGCAGCCGTCCGGCCGGAACTCGCCCAGACCTGCCGCCACCTCGCCAACCCGCGCCTCGGCTTGCTCCGCGAGGATTACCCCGATGGCCGCGGACTGGTCCTGAAATCGCGCCGACGGCTGGGCACCGCCTCCTGGTGGCTGCCCCCGGCCGTGGACGACGGCGAGGACGAACGCACTCAGACCTGGCGAGAACATCCCGTCGCCCTCTTCGATCACTTGCAGCACGTCCTCGACGAAGCCCTGCGCACCCTCGAGGCGCTGCCTCTGCACGAGCTGAAAGAGGCTTACCGCCTCGCCGCTTTGTGGCACGATCTCGGCAAGGCCGACGAACGCTTCCAGGCCCTGCTCCGCCGCTCCGACCGCACCGACGCCTGGCTCCTGTCCGGAGTGGACCGAGCTTTGTTGGCCAAGTCCGACGGCATGCCCTTGACTCCCCACCAGCAGCAGGAAGCCCGTTCCCGGGCCGGCCTGCCTCCCGGTTTTCGGCATGAAATGCTCTCCGTGCAGATCGTCGAGCAGACCGCCCTGCGAGATCAGGCCCGCGAGTTTCTGGATCTGGTCCTTCACCTGATCGCGGCCCATCACGGTTACGCCCGGCCATTTGCGCCGGTGGTGCCGGACGAGGAATACCCCGAGGTTTCCGTTCTCGGAGTCACGCTGACCACGCGGCAGCGTCGAGCCTGCCCGCCGCATCGCCTCGACTCCGGCATCGCCGAACGCTTCTGGAGGCTGACGCGGCAATATGGCTGGTGGGGCCTGGCCTACCTGGAAGCCGTGCTGCGGCTGGCCGACCAGCAGGCCAGCGCCGACGAAGACGATGGTCTGTTAACGCCCTCCGAAACCAGAATCAAACCGGCGGAGATCACCGCATGAGCCAGACCGTCTCCCAGCAGGGTTTGCTTTTGCCCGGTCTTGACGGCACCAATCCGCTGGGCTTCCTGGCCGCCCTCGGGACACTGCGAGTGCTTTCGCTGCAAAAACCCGGCGTGAAACTGGCATGGCAGCTGGCAGGCGGCACCTGGCGTCCGGTAATCTTCGGCGTTCAAACGGCCCTGCCCGATCTGGGGGCCGAGCTTTACGCCGCAATCCAGACGCTCGATCATTCCGCCTGGTCCATTGACAAACGACTGCCGTTTAGCGCAAAGCTTTTACGCCAGCACGCCCAGGAAGCGGCTCGCTCCGCTTCATACAGTTGCCGACAAAAAGCCGATATCCTGGCCTCCTTTGGCGTCGAGTATTTGGAGGACAATAAGGGGGCCTTTGAAAAAACGGACCTGTGCATGGTCCGGGCGGGAGATTCTGCCGGACAGGGACTGACCGCCTATGCCAAGCGTATCCTCGAGACGACCACGGCCGACGAGCTGCAACGCGCTCTGGCTCAGACCTGGCTCAGTGCCGACAATCAATGCGCCCTCCGCTGGGATCCCGCGGAAGATAAGCCCTATGCCTTGCAATGGATCAATCCCAGCAAGGTCGGGGCGCTTTCGGAAAAAGGAGCCAATTGCCTGGCACTTTTTGGCATGGTCTGCTTCCCCGTCCTGCCGGGCCTCGAGGGCGCGGAAACCACCGGCTTCGGATTAAGAAGACCGAAACAGTCCTCGTTGACCTGGCCGATCTGGCGGCCCGCGCTAAGCCTGGCCGTCGTCACGTCCCTGCTCGCCTGTCCGGAATTGCAAAAAGAATTGCCCGATCCGAGCAGGCTTAATCCCCTAGGCGTGGCCGCGGTTTTCCGCTGCGACCGCATCATGACCAGCACCTACTACGCCAACTTCACCCCGTCCCGCCGCGTGGCCTGAATTGCGCAGCCAAGTATGCTTCTTCGCAGAATTTTTGCGCTCTTGGTTG
>JANWWR010000082.1 GCA_025055835.1 Gemmatales bacterium
CATTGCCCAGCGGGTTCTGCACCTGACCGACTACCTCTGCCAGCGGCTCGGCGAGCTGGGCTGGGACGTGTACAGCAGCCGACTCCATGAAGAAGCATCGGGGATCGTCTCCGTGGAGGTTCACGGGGCCGACGTCCGGGAACTGGTCCGAAAATGCCGCGCTCATGGAATCGTCGTTAATCAGCGGTCCGGACGCTTGCGGATCAGTCCGCATTGTTATAACACGGAAGAGGAACTGGATCGGCTGATCGAACTGATGGGCAAAGCTTCAGCGGGGTAAACCGATCCAGCCCTACGGATGCAAACCATGCACGAGAAACCCATTCAACGGGTCATCGACCTGACTGACCAAAAAGCCAACGTGCTGTTCAACGCCAGTTTGGAAGAGGCTCGGCAGATCGTCGCTGCCGGGGATCTGCTCGCCGTGAGGAGACTGCAAGGGAGCTTCGCTCTGGTAGCCGTTCAGGGGATCACGGTCCGCATGGCTCGGTCGCTGGATCGCCCACTCCGCTGGTTTATTGCAAAGCGTGACGATGGACCATGTCTGATCGCAGCAGAACGCATCGACACGATTCATCGCTGGCTGGTTTCGGAAAGGATGGCGGATCAATTCCACCCTTCCTACACCCGCATGGTCCCGGCACATCACATCACGGAAGTGGGACTGGTGGGCTGTCCTGACCCCGCCCCGGTGCATCGGCGCTTTTTCGAGCCGAAATTGCATCGCCTGCCCGCCGTTCTCGACGTGATCGCCGAAGCCTACGTATCGGCGGCCCTGCGGACGATTCGTTCGTGGTTGACGTTGCGAGCCAGAACCGGACCTGTGGGGGTTTGTTTCAGCGGCGGGTTGGACAGCGGGACGGTCTTTTTGCTGACCTACCACGCCCTCCGGGAGCTTGGCGAAAGCCCGAGCCGGCTCAAGGCATTTACCTTGAGTCTGGAAGGCGAGAATGGTCCGGACTTGGCACAAGCTCGATCCTTTCTGGACGCGGTGGGACTGGGCTACTTTCTAGAACCAATCACTGCTCCCCTGTCCTCCATCGATTGGCGTGAGGCGGTTTTGGTTCTGGAGGACTACAAGCCGCTGGATGTCGAAGCCGCGGCAATGACGCTGGCCCTATGTCGAGGCATTCGGCAACGCTATCCGGACTGGCGTTATCTTCTCGATGGAGACGGTGGCGACGAGAATCTCAAGGATTATCCCATCGAAGACAACCCCGAACTGACGATCCGCAGCGTGTTGATGAACCGAATGCTGTATCAAGAAGGCTGGGGCGTCCATTCCCTGAAGCATTCGCAGACCTACAGTGGAGGACTGAGTCGCGGCTGCGCCCGATCCTACGCCCCCGCCGTATTATGCGGATTCGAGAAGTTCAGCCCGTTCACCGCTCCGGAAGTCGTCGAAGTGGCCGAGAGTATTCCGTTCGTGGAACTGACGGACTGGCAGCATGACCGGCTTTACCGACTCAAGGGACAGATCCTCACCCGCGGAGTCGAACTTCTTACAGGCTTGAGAATGCCCAGCTTCCCGAAACGACGATTTCAACACGGGACGGTCTCTGCCAATGGATTCAAGCGGCTTTTCCCGGCCGATCCTCATGCCTATCGGCGCTGGTTTCATGGACACTACGAACAAGCCGCAGCGGCCGCAGTTTGACGACAACTGGATCCTTGCACAGCGTCCCGCCAAGCCGTGGAATGATCCGTGGCAACTCGGCGGCTGGCTGGTGGAAGAGGAGCCACTTCCCGATGGCTCGGTCGTCCAGGTGGGCACGCTTTTCCTGACGAATCGGGAATGTCCGTTTCGCTGTCTCATGTGCGACCTGTGGCGGTACACGACGGATGAGCGTGTTCCCCACGGAGCCATTGTCCATCAAATCGTTGAAGGCCTTCGTCGGCTGCCGCCAGTCAAGCACCTCAAGCTCTACAACGCCGGAAGCTTCTTTGATGCCCAGGCCATTCCGACGCCGGAGTTGCCCCGGGTGGCGGAGCTTCTGACGGATTTTGACCGGGTCATTGTCGAATGCCATCCTCGGCTCGTAGATCGCCGCTGCGTCGAGTTCAGCCGACGGCTCAAAGGTTGTCTGGAAATCGCCCTGGGTTTGGAAACCTGCCATCCTGATGCCTTGGCTCGCCTGAACAAACGCATGACGCTGCCCGATTTTCGTCGGGCTGCCGACTTCATTCGCACCAACGGCTTGCGGCTCCGGGCCTTCGTCTTGTCCACGCTGCCGTTCCTCAGCCGACAGGAGAACCTTGATTGGGCTTGTGCCTCCATCGAATTTGCGTTCCAGTGCGGGGCTGACATCGTCACCGTCATTCCGACCCGTACCGGGAACGGAGCGATGGATTGGCTCCAAGGCCAGGGACATTTCACCCCGCCAACAATAGCCGATCTTGAAGCGATCCATGCGTATGGTCTTCGCCTGGAGCGTGGCGTGGTCCTCATTGACCTGTGGGACGCTTCAAAACTGGCACATTGCACAAACTGCGGATCATCCCGTTTGGACCGTTTGGGGCGGATGAATCTTCAGCAAAAGCTGGAGCCGCCGATCACCTGTGGATGCCAGGGCGATGCAGGAGATTCATCGGGCTGACGTGGCCATCATTGGAGCGGGTTTCTCGGGATCGCTGACGGCCATGATCCTGAGCCGAATTGGTCTCCGAACCTTGCTCTTAGAACGAGAACGGCATCCGCGCTTCGCCCTCGGAGAAGCGTCCACACCTTTCGCCAATCTGGTCTTACAGCAACTTGCCCAGCGATACGATCTGCCCGCAATCGCTCCTCTGGCGAAATTTGGCCCCTGGAAGCGGGCTTATCCTCATCTGCCAACGTGGCGTAAGCGTGGTTTCAGCTTCTTCCGCCACCATGCCCATCGGCCGTTTCTGCCCACGCCCAATCACGCTGAGGAACTGCTCGTCGCAGCCAGTCCCAAGGACGAAACCTCGGACACACACTGGCACCGTCCCAGCTTCGATGCGTTTCTGGTCGAACAAGCTCAGGCCCTCGGCATTCCGTACTTCGACGAAACAGAAACGACGCTTCGGCAAATCGAGCCGGAATGGATCTTGTCCTGCGACCGGCATGGTCGGCGTTTCGAGGTCCGCAGCCGATTCGTCATCGACGCCTCCGGTCCCGGCGGATTCTTGACGCGTGCTTTGGAATTGCCCTCTTCCGCCGAGGCGATGCGGACGCGCTCCCGGTCGGTTTTCACGCATCTTGTCGGCGTCCGGAGTTGGGAGGCGATCCTGAGGCGGCAGGGGGCTTGGATCGAACATTACCCCTATCAGTGCGATCATTCGACGCTGCATCACGTCTTTGATGGCGGCTGGATGTGGGTCATCCCGTTTGACAACGGCATCACCAGCGTCGGTCTGATGTTGGACACGGATCACTGGCATGACATCGAATCTCTGTCAGCTGAAGAACAGTGGCGAATGGTGACAAGCCGCTATCCGTCGATCGCTGAGCAGTTCGAGAACGCTCAGCCCGTCGAGCCGTGGCGGAAGACGGGCCGTTTGCAACGCCGAACCGCTCGGCTCTGTGGCCCGAACTGGGTTCTGCTGCCTCACGCGGCTTACGCTCTGGATGCCTTGTTCAGCATCGGCAACGGCCACACGCTGCTTGGAATCGAACGACTGGCCAAGAGCTTACAGGGCCATTGGGGCCGCGAGACTTTGACGAAAGCCCTGGAACGCGATGCCGAGGTGTTACAAGATGAAATTCAATTCAACGACTCCTTGATCCGTGCCTGTTATCTCTCCTTCCGCGACTTTCGACTCTTCGCCGCGACGTCCATGATGTACTTCGCCGGAGCTCATGCCGCCGAACTGGCACGATGCGAAACCGAGAAGGCAAAGGACAGGCAGTTTCTATCCTCGCAGGTCGTCGCCTTCGCCTCAGCGGTTCGAGAAGCAGCGGATCGTTTGGACCGGATACACGACGAGGCAGGCATTTTCGATTACGAAGCATGGGTCCGAGCGGCGATTGCCCCGGTCAATTTCGGCGGATTCGCGGACCCGTCGAGGTACAATCTCTATCCATGCCAGTGAGTCGGGAATTGCATGTGGAGAGGGCGCTTCCATGAAACCCCGCAAAATCTTGATGATGGCCGGTGACTTCGTCGAGGACTACGAAATCATGGTGCCGTTTCAGGCCCTCCTGATGCTCGGCCATACGGTCCATGCCGTTTGTCCAGGCAAGAGGAAAGGCGAGAAGGTGCGAACGGCGGTTCACGACTTCGAGGGAGATCAGACCTACTCCGAGAAGCCAGGTCACAACTTCACCCTCAACGCGACCTTCTCCGAGATTCGGGCCGATGATTACGACGCTCTCGTGATTCCCGGCGGTAGAGCCCCGGAGTATCTCCGACTGAACAAGGACGTGCTTGCGATGGTGCGGCATTTCGTCGAGGCGAACAAACCCGTTGCGGCCATCTGTCACGGGGTCCAGATTCTGACCGCGGCGGGCGTGGTACGGGGCAAACGATGCACCGCCTATCCGGCGGTCGGGCCGGAAGTCGAGGCGGCGGGAGGCATCTGGACTGCGGTTGCCGTCGAAGAGGCTGTGCGTGACGGCAATCTCGTCACCGCTCCCGCTTGGCCAGCGCATCCCCGCTGGCTTGCAGAATTCATTCGACTTCTGGATGCCGCCTGATCGCATCTAAAGGGTCTTGAGATACTCGATCAGGGAGAAGCGCTCCTCCTCGGTGAGCTTGTCGCCGAAAGTGTGTCCTTGATTCCCGCGACCAGGCTTTGTGGTGTCATATACCCGCCGACGCTGGGACGGGCTGGCAGATTCGGGCAGCGGAGCGTCAAGCACTTCCACCTTCCAACCGACCAGTTTGGCATCGTAGTCTTCCAATCCCGTCCGGTAACTGCGGGTGAAAACCTTAGGCCGCGAGGTCGAATTGAGAAGGTGATAAAGCGTCGGCACCGAGCCGTTGTGCAGATACGGGGCGGTCGCCCACACGCCATCCAAAGGAGGCGCCTGATACCCGCGGTGAGCGAGCGTAACCATTCGTCGGCCTTCGGCATCAAGTTCCTGGCCAAACCAACTGTTGTCATAATGCTGCTTTGCCGCCAGGGTGAAGCCCTCGGCTCGGGTTGGGTCAGTGCCGATGACATCGAGGTCAATGATTTTGTTCGGGTAGGTCGGCTTGTCACCGTAGGTGCCGTGACAGCTCGCGCAGTGCTTCGCGAACAGTTTTTCCCCACGGCTCGCCTGATCCCGGTCGATAGGGAGCGGATACTCAGGCGGTTCGAGGCTGAGGATGAATGCCTGAATATCGGCAAAGGCCGGTTCCTGCTTTTTTACGTCTTCCGCGCTGTTCAGGGGCGTGAGCATGAACTGCATGATAGACCGGACCGACCGGGCATTCGTGCTGCCGGTGTGGTACATGGTCTGCTTCTTCTTCAGCAACCACCAGGCCGGCGCGTCCTCGCAGAGATCGGTTCGCATGCCCAGATCAACCGCTGGCCGCAGCTTCAGATCGGCGTCGCGCAACTGGAACAGAAAGACGGCCATCGCCCCGGCCTCGGTCGTGCCGCGGACGTTTGTGAAGGGGAACGGCGTCGCTTGCTTTCGCCCCATCGCCTGAGCCAAGTCTTCGTAGAGCGACTGGAGGTCCAGACTGGCATTCCCCAGACCGATGTAGCTTTGCCCGAAGATCGAGCCGCCGTGGCAAATCATGCAGTCGGTCGTGATTCCGACACCCAACAAGCCCCGCGCTTCCTTCAGGCCCAGGGGATAACCCTTGTT
>JANWWR010000046.1 GCA_025055835.1 Gemmatales bacterium
GGCTTATCACCCACGATCCGCAACGCCAGTTCCTTGATCCGCTCGTCCGACCGAAGGGCCGGGGGCAATTCCCGATAAAGGGGCAAAGCATACCGAGTGACGGCTGGGAGAGTCATGCCCTCGAGCAAGGCTTCGTCCACAGTTCGACTGCGGGTGTGCAGCACTGTGTTGCGAGGGACTTTTCCGTCCACCAAGCCGACGATGCCGGGATGCGTCCAGCCAAAGAATCGGGCCTCATCCACCCGGCCGAGAAGAAAGCGATCCGGATGGGGCGGAAGCGGTAGTTGCCGTGCTTCCAGTTGGACGATGCGGAATGTGTGTCGGACCGTGCCGGCAAAGACAGGGGGCCGATTAACTTTTGCCAAGCGCAACCAGCCGCCCCATTGCCGCGCCAGTTCCGGTCTCCCCGCGGGAGCAGCGGATTCTCGGAGCGTCACGCCGTCGCAGGTGTCGTAAGCGAACATGCGGATGTGCAGCGGGCCGGGGCCTTCGACGTGAAACAAGGCATCGGAATAGCGATCCAAAGGTCTCCGAGGCTGCTTGCTTTCTCTCCGGGTCAGGGCGAACTCTCGCCGGGCCTGTTGCTGCTCGGCCAGATTGTGATCGTGCCTCATGCGTTCCGCTTCAATGGCGATGGCCTGGGTGTATTCCCGCGGCTTTCTCGGTTCCCCGTAGATGTCCTGGGCTGCGTCGTAAAACGAGCGTTCTTCCGAGTCGAAAAAGATGTTGCTATCCACGGCACCGGTGCTGCGGGCCTGATCGCGGGCAGCCACCACGTCATCGCCATCGTTGACCCCGCCTCGAGAACTCGGGTCGTATTGGTCGGAGCCTCCCGACGTGGGCAGTAACTCCCCAAGAAGCACGGCTGACCGGCCGGGTCCCGTGCCAAGAAGGATTACGAGCAGCACCAGGCTGCACCAGACGATGGCCAACATCGGCACCCGCAGCCGTCCGCTGCTGCCGCAAATCAGGTTCCGCTGCACGAGACTCCAGTACAGGGTGCTAAGCCAAAGACTGCCGAGTATGGCGTAACTGACCAGCAGGGTGAACATGACCGGTCCTTCTGCCAGGCACGAAGCGAACAGCACCCACGAGGCGCTAGTTGCCCCGGCGATCCGCAGAAGCGGTGCCCGGTTCACGAATGCCGCCAGAACCAGGCCGATGCCTCGCCAACCAGCGAACAATTGCAATTCCAGCGGCAATCCCTCTGGTTGAATGAGGAAACGAACAACCTCAACCCCGCCGACCAGAAGCAACAACCCGATCACGACCGGCAGCCCATGCCGGGCACACAAGCCACCCTCGGAACAGCGCCGCCAATAAAAGTGAGCCGCGATCAGTCCTGCGGTAAGGACCACAGCAAACGCGAAGGCGATCCCCGGCGAGCCGTAAGGTCCGGCCAAAGCCAGTTCAGCGGCACTAACTCCCAGGCCGGTCAGGGCCAGAGTCATGTTTTGAAGCGAGGTCGGCGGAGTGTCGGAACGCGGTTCACTCGACACAGAGCAACTCCTTCCAAATCGCCCGGGTCTGCTCGACAAGATGCCTTGGTGAGTCGATGCGGAAGACATGGCCCAGGGCCTCGAGCCGTGATGCGTGATGGAAGCAGCCGTTATCCGATGCCGTCGATGCCTCAGTGAAACGGCGTTCGTCCAGGGCGATCACGAATCGGCCGCGCCTGGAGACCAGGCCGCGTTCCATTCGCTTCAAACCGCCCAGCGTGGTCACGACCAATTGAAGACCACCGAAGGCTTGGCAGTTTGGCTGAGACAAAAGCCAGTCCAAGGGCCGGTCTCGTCGTCCGACAGAGCGAGCCAAGGCATCGAGAATGCGTCGTCGCTGCGTTGTTCCGAGGTCATAGGCGATGACGACGTCGGGGAGAACCATCTCGACGAGGCTGGCATGAGACAAAGCGGCTTCCGCGAAACTGGCGGCAATCCGAACCGCCCATTCCCGAGAGCTTTGCGGACCCGCTCCGGCGTGATAATCAGGATGCAGATCCACTACCACCTGCACGCGCGGACATGCCGTGGCCTGCTGCTCGCAGATGATGAGCCGATCGTGACGGGCAGACTGGCCCCAGTGAATTCGCCGCAGCGGATCACCTCGGCGATAGGGCCGCACCCCGAGGACATCCCCTAA
>JANWWR010000173.1 GCA_025055835.1 Gemmatales bacterium
AAATCACCGGCATGTCCCAACCGGCGAAGTCCACCATGCGGGCACCGTGGGAGACGTGCCAGTCGTGTAATGCTGTCCGCATGCTGGACACGGTTGGGTCTCCAGTTATGGGTGACCGGGAAGCTCACGCTTCCCGCTCGCTGTAGAGCGCTTTCCGCTCGCCGTTGAGTGCTTGCCGCTCCCTCTAAAGCACTTCCCGCTCGGCGTTGAGTGCTTACCACTTCCCGTACAGCGCTTTTCGCTCGCTGTAGAGCGCTTTCCGCTCGCCGCAATGGTCGTTGCAGCGTGAACGTGATCTTATCGTATTCCCGTCGGGATGGCGGACCAGCATCATTGTCACACTCGAAGGGTGCCAGTTTGACTTGCAGGCTGATCTGGCACGCAAGCATCGATCGTGGTACCCTCGCCGGGCCGTGGAACTGCGAAAAAGCACGTTGAGCAGGGGCACGAATTGCGCCATGAAACTGCGTCACCCGTGGTTGATCGCCGGCGTGGCTTTTCTAGCCGCCCTGATCGTCCGCTTGTGGATGCGGACGCTCCGCTACCGCTTCGTGCTTCCCCAGACGCCGGTGCATCCCAATGATCGCAAGCTTACAGGTCGTTTCATCTACGCCCTCTGGCATGAACATCTGCTCTTTCCGACCGGCATCCGCTTCCGGGGCAGTTTCCATGTGCTCATCAGCCGCCATGCGGACGGCGAATTGATCGCCCAGGTGTGTCAGCATCTCGGCTACGCCTCGGTACGCGGATCCAGCACCCGGGGCGGAGCGGAAGCCCTGCGAGAATTGCTTCGCAAGGGACAGGGTTCCCATCTCATGATCACTCCGGACGGACCACGAGGGCCGCGACGCCGCGTTCAGCCCGGCATCGTCTTCACGGCGTCGAAGACCGGTCTGCCCATCGTGCCGGTCGGTGTGGCCTACCAGCAAGCATGGCGTGCCCGCAGCTGGGATCGCTTCGCCGTGCCGTATCCCGGAACTCTGGCCGTCGTTGTCGCTGGGGAGCCGATACGCATTCCGCCAGATGCCGACCGCGAAACCTTGGAGTGCTACCGCGTTCAGGTCGAAGCGGCCCTCTGCTGGGCCACGCGGCAAGCCGAACTTCTTGCCGGTTGTCCGGGGGAGTCCGACAACGATTCAGTGGTTTCACCAATCCGCCGAGCTGCCTGAGCTTGCCTGCTTCAGTTTCTTTAGCGAAACTGACGGAGGCTGCTGACCTGAACCCGCAACTTGGTCTTGCCATGTCGAACGTACACGGTATGGTTCCCCGTCCTGAGTCGAACCATGAACGGCAACAGTTGTCGGTGCTGCCCAACCCGCGGATTGGTTGGTGGGTGCGGCTGACGCTCTTGGGCGTCGCGGTGGCAATCGCCGGCGTGTTCGCCGTTGCCGCCTGGCTTCGGCCCAGTTCTGCCGGTCTCGGGACGCATCGGCAATTGGGTCTGCCGCCGTGCAGCTTCTACATCGTGACCGGGGGAGTGCCTTGTCCGTCGTGCGGCATGACAACGAGCTTCTGCCACCTGGTGCGGGGCCAGATTCTCGAATCGCTGCGGGCCAATCCGGTCGGAACGCTGTTGGCCGGGTTCTGCCTGCTGATGCTGCCCTACTGTACCGTCTGCGGCGTGTGGGGACGACGCCTCTTCATTCGCGATTACGACGTGTTCCTGAGCCGCTGCGTGATCATTTGGGTGATCCTGATGCTGGGGGTTTGGGGCATCCGGCTCAGCATCCGCTGGCTGACCGAAGGCAGATTGGCCCAACCGATCCGCACGGAAGCCGTTTCCCGAGTTGGGGGGAGTGAGAGCCATGACGGCCAAGCCGTTTTTCCGCCTGCTGTTGGTCCTGCTGCCGGTGGGCCTGGGGTCGCTCGGCTGCCAAGTCCTCGCCCCCTTCTACGTCGCCGCGGTGATGCTCGGCTTCGATCAGCGGGTGCCCCCGGTCTTTGAGTTTCCTGAAGACGCTCACCGCATCGTTGTCGTGACCTACACGGATCTGGCGACCCAGGTCGAGTTCGGCCATCTCGATTACGAACTCAACGACATGCTGTCGCGAATGCTGTGGCAGGGGTTCGAGGATCCCAAGAACGATTTTCTTGACCGGCCTCGCAAGATCGAAGTTATCAAAGCCAGCCGAGTCGCTCGCTGGCAGGACGAACATCACGATTGGACCAGCTGGGAACCCGCCGACATCGGCAAGGCCCTCAAAGCCGACTACGTTGTTTATCTGGAAGTCAGCAAACTGACGCTCTACGAGGACGGACCTAGCCAGATTCTCTATCGCGGTCATGCTGACGTCCGGGTGTCGGTGATCCGCACCGAAAATGAGGAAACCGTTTACGGGCCGGAGACGGTCAGCATCCATTTCCCGAAGGACCGGCCCATCCCGGTTTCGCCGGAGTTGCCGCCGTCGAAATTCCGCCGCGAGTTCATCCGCCGCATGGCCGAGCGGATCTCCTGGATCTTCCTGCCGCATGAACGCGGCGACGAATTCGACAAGACGCCATCGTAACGACGGAATCTGGCCAGGTTGACCGATTCGGCCTCAGCGGGCGGGACAAGATATCGTCCCTTCTCAGCCTCGGTCTGCCTTTGTAAAACAGCCGACGGCATCCCAATCCGTAAACCCATGAGGTGAGCCATGTCGTCGGTGACGATCCGCTGTCGGGAAAATGGGCCGCTGGTGATTCAGGGAGCTTTCCAGATCATCGATCACCTGGGCAATCCGTTTCCGCTGCCGCAGGGCAAAGACACCATCGCCCTGTGCCGTTGCGGACACTCCAAGAATCGTCCGTTTTGCGACGGCTCGCACCGGACGGTCGGCTTCCAGGCCGGGGAAACCGCTCCGCCGCCGCAGCCCGCCTCGGCGTGACAGGCGAAACGTCTTCCGTGATTGGCGGCACGATTTGCCGTTTCCTATAATCCTTTGGTGGACGGCACCTTCACTGCGGCGGGGGAAATCATGCGGCGCTGGTTCCGAGACATCTACATGGCCGTGGCGACCGTTGCCCAGGGCATGTTCGTCACGCTCTGGTACTTCTTCGAAACCTACCGACGGCAGACATTCACGCAGCGTTTCGAGTTTCCGGAAAAGCCGGTGCCGGTTAAGCCCCGCTACCGCGGCTTCCACCGCTTCGACCTGACGACGTGCATCGGCTGCGATAAATGCGCCCGCGCTTGCCCCGTGGATTGCATCTACATCGAGAAGATCAAGAACCCGGTCGGTAAGGGCTTCCGCGTCAATGGCTTCAAGATCGACTACAGCAAGTGCATCTTCTGTGCCTTGTGCGTGGATCCCTGCCCGGTCGATTGCATCTTCATGGGTTCCAACTACGACATCAGTTGCTACAGCCGCGACGGGCTGGTGGTGGATTTCGCGAAGCTGCCGTTGGATGTGGCTTGGGGCCAGGCGACGCTTAATCCGACGGCGATTGCCGCGTCCAAGCTGGTCACGGAGCCAGTCTGGACCAAGCCGCCGGACCCGCCTTCCCCGCCCAAACCCGCTCCGGCTTCGCCTCAGCCCACGGGAAGCAAGCCGACGTGAATCAGGTTTCCGGCACTTCAAAGCCGGACTTCACGGAGAACTGGAACCATGCCGACCCCGCGACCGCATGCAGCACCCAAACGGTATTTCACCGTCGAGCAGGCAAACAAGATGCTGCCGCTGCTGCGGTCCATCGTCCGGGACATCGTTGAATCCGCCGCCGACCTGCAACGCCAGCACGAACAGCTAAGCCGGGACGGAGAGAACGAGGAATCCGACTATTACGCGGAGGAGCGCCTCAGCCTGCGTCGGGAAGTCGAACGGGGAGCCGCCCGCATTGAGGAACTGGTGGACGAACTGCGGGAACTTGGCGTCGAATTGAAAGGCTGGGATGGCCTTGTGGATTTCCCAGCGCTCCTGGACGGCCGAGAAGTGTATCTTTGCTGGAAATACGGTGAGCCGGAGGTCGCTCACTGGCATGAGATCGACGCCGGTTTCGCCGGACGTCGCAAACTGACCGGAAAGGAAGCGATCACCGGGACGCCGCCCCGCCCCATCCGGGAAAAGGCCGGCGACATGATTTGAATCGAACTCGGCAAACACACGGGACTCCAACATGCCGACGCTGCTCGCTTACTGCTTGCTGTTCACTGTTGTCGGGGTAGCGTTCATCCTCGTGCACCTTTTGATCGGCAAGATCGTCCGGCCAGCTAAACCGGACCCGGAAAAGCTGGCGGTGTATGAATGCGGCGAACCGACCATCGGCACCGCCTGGGTGCAGTTCGACCTGCGCTTCTACGTCATCGCCCTGCTTTTCGTGATCTTCGAGGTCGAAGTGGCGTTCTTCTTCCCGTGGGCGGTGGTCTTCGGGAAATTAAACGCGCTGGGAGATGCCAGCTTGGAAGGCGAGGGGCGGCAACAACTGGTTCAGGCCCTCGTGCCGCCGCATGTGGGTGGGGTTGTTCAGTCGGCCTCCGAACAGGCCAGCCTCGCTGTTACTTTGGGCTGGATCGCTCTCGTGGATATTCTGATTTTCTTCGGCGTGCTCCTGGTCGGATACGCATACCTGTGGCGGCGAGGCGATTTGAACTGGGTCCGCAGCGTCGAGGAAGAGGTCAAGACCTGGCGGCAGGTCGGCGTAGAACCGCCTGCCGAGGTGCTCAAGCCGCCGGCGGTTGAGGTGGCCCAGGGAGCGTAACCGCAATCGGAATGGGATCAGTGACAAGCGGGCGAAGTGACATTCGCCGTTAACAGGAGAATGTCCATGGGCTGGCTGGAAGGTCGCTTCGAGGAAGGCGTCATCACGACGACCCTGGAGCAGGCGATCAACTGGGCGCGGGAATCGAGCATGTGGCCAATGACCTTCGGCTTGGCCTGCTGCGCCATCGAGATGATGGCCACCGGAGCCTCCCGCTACGACATCGACCGCTTCGGCGCGGGAGCGTTTCGGGCCACTCCCCGGCAAGCCGACCTGATGATCGTCGCCGGCACAGTCAACTACAAAATGGCCAGCCGGGTGCGTCGGCTGTACAACCAGATGCCCGAGCCGAAGTTCGTCATCGCTATGGGGGCCTGCACCTGCGGCGGGGGACCGTACTACAAGTACGGCTACAACGTGGTTAAGGGCGTGGACCTGATCGTCCCGGTGGACGTGTATGTGGCTGGCTGTCCGCCGCGGCCTGAGGCCTTGCTGGAAGGACTGATGCGGATCCAGGACAAGGTGCGGGCCATGAAGTACCTGACCAAAGGGCAGCCGCTGGAAAACCTCATCCCGGCCCGCTCCGGCTACGTGAAATTGCCTCCGGAGCTGGAAACCCCGGAGAAAGCCAACGAATTCGCCAAGCGGAACAAGGAGCGCGCCGCCCCGGCCAAGGCGTGATATTGACAATCCCCTGTCCAACGAACCGATCCATGACCGCACAGGAAATCGTTGCCATTCTCAAGGAACGCTTCGGCCCCAGGATCAAGGCCGAGAAGCTGGATGCCATTGATCCCTACGTCGTTATCGAGCCGGCCGATCTCGTCGAGGTTTGTCGCTTTCTGCGGGACGATCCCCGGCTCCAGTTCGACATGCTCAACTGCATCAGCGGCGTGGACTATTGCGAACCGGATCCAGCCAAGGCGGCCAAAGCCGGTTTCGAGCCGCATCTGGAGGTCGTCTATCATTTATCCAGCTTCGTCAAGCGGCACCGCTTCGTCGTGAAGCTGATCCTGCCGCGGTGGAAGGACAACAAGCCGGGCCAGTTACCGGAGGTGCCCTCGGTCGCGTCCATCTGGCGGGCAGCCGACTGGCACGAACGAGAAACCTACGACCTGGTCGGCGTCTGGTTCACCGGCCATCCCGACCTTCGCCGAATTCTTTTGGCTGACGACTGGGAGGGCCATCCGCTGCGCAAGGATTACGTCTTCCCGCTGGAGTACCACGGCATCCGCGGCCGCTGACGATCCGGCTTAAGTGACGCGGGCGTGATGTGGAAAACCCTTTGGACTTTGTGGATTTTGCGGACGTCCTGCAACACGGGGACCCCGCCAAATGGAAGTTCAAGGGGAAGAAAAAGGGCAGCGGGGTTTCGGCTCATTCCTCCTCGACGCCGGGAACAAGGAAGGTGTACGAAATCTACGAGGATGAATTCGGCAAAGAGATTGAGCTCCATTACTTTCGGCACCCGGACGGAAGTGTGAGCGGCGTCAAAGTGACGCCCAGGCGGACTAATCGCAGGTCATGACCACGACCCAACTCGAAGAGTGGGCGGCGAAGTTGCAGGCGGGGACCTTGGACGTTTCCGATCTCGACCTGCTTGCCGAACTTCGTCTGCCCTCAGTGATTGACCAGTTGAAGGAATCCCATCCCTTTCGCTTTCTGCACCGCGTGGAGCCTCGGAGGAGGACCGAAATCGGCTTGGCCCGCCGTCATCGTCGGCTGCGAGTCGGCTCGACCACGACACATGCCTATCGCGATTGCCTGATGCTCACCGCAGAGAAGGACCGGATCACCACCTGGGCCTATCTGGCGTCCGTCAAAGCCCGTGTTTGCGATACAGAATCGGACCCAATTACCTTCGTTTCCGGAGGCGGATTCAGTTTGTATCACGACCCGGATGGCTGGAAGATCAAACCGCTTGAGGAGCGCACCGTGACCCTCAGCCGTGAGACGGCACGAGGCCGCGGCTGGCTATTGGAACCGGAACGACTTTCTCTTTGACGAACGGAAAGCGTGTTATGGCCACGACGCTGGAACGTGACGATCAGCAGATCATCGAACTCGACGTCCGCACTGACGAGATGCTCGTCAGCATGGGACCGCAGCACCCCAGCACTCATGGCGTGCTCCGCCTCGTGCTCCGTACCGATGGCGAGATCGTCTCTGAAGTCACGCCCCACATGGGCTACCTGCACCGCTGCGCCGAAAAGATCGGCGAGAACGTCACCCCCATCCAGTTCATCCCCTACACCGACCGGATGGACTATCTCGCCGCCATGAACATGAACCTCGGCTACTCCCTGGCAGTCGAGAAGCTTTGCGGCATGAAGATCCCTGAGAAGGCCCAGGTGATCCGCGTCCTCATCGCCGAACTCAACCGTATCGCCAGCCACCTCGTCGGCATGGGGGCGTACGGTCTCGACCTCGGAACCTTCAGCCCGTTCCTGTATGCCTTCCGCGAACGGGAAATGATCTTAGACCTTTTCGAGGAAGTCTGCGGCGCACGGCTGACGTACAGCTACATCACCATCGGCGGCGTTCATGACGACTTGCCGGACGGCTGGCTGGAACGCTGCTCGAAGTTCCTCGATTACTTCGAGCCGCGCATCCAGGAGTACCACACACTCCTGACCAAGAATCAGATTTTCATCAAGCGCACCGCCGGCATCGGCATTCTGCCGAAGGACCTGGCGATCAATTACGGTTGCACCGGCCCGATGCTCCGCGGCTCTCTGGACCGGAACAAAAACGACCCGCCCTGGGACCTGCGAAAGATTGAGCCGTACTGCGGCTACGAGACCTACGATTTCAAAGCGATCATTCCGCCCTTCACGGACGATTACTACGACGACGAACACTTCGGCATCAAGCCGCGGACGCCGCCGGAAGCGGTCCTCGGCGATTGCTGGCATCGCTTCTATGTCCGCATGCTGGAGGTGGTCGAATCCATCAAGATCATCCGCCAGGCCATCGACCGCTATCCGAAAGCCCAGGGCGCCCACCGTATCGAGATGCCGCGGCATCTGCCGGTCGGCGAGGCCTACGTCGAGACTGAATGTCCGCGGGGCCAGATGGGCTTCTGGGTCGTCGGTCGGCCGAGCAAGGACATCGTGCCGTTGCGGGTGCGGGCACGGTCGTCGAGCTTCTGTAATCTCAGCGTCATCAGCGAGATCTGCCGGAACTGTCTTATCGGTGACGTTCCTGCTATTCTGGGAAGCGTGGACATCGTCATGGGTGAGATCGACCGCTAGCTGTGGCGGAGGGCTTGCGATGTACTACATCGATCCACACATCCACATGATCTCCCGCGTCACCGACGACTATCAGCGAATGGCCTATGCCGGGTGCGTCGCCATCAGCGAACCGGCCTTCTGGGCAGGTTTCGACCGCGGGTCGGCGGCGGGGTTCCACGACTATTTCCGCCACCTGACTGAATACGAACCCAAACGGGCGGCCCAGTTCGGCATCCAGCACTATTCCTGGCTGTGCATCAACGCCAAGGAGGCGGAGAACGTCAGCCTGGCCCGGGAAGTCATCGCTCTGATTCCCGAGTTCCTCCACAAGCCGAACGTTCTCGGCATCGGCGAGATCGGCCTGAACAAGAACACTCGCAACGAAGCCATCGTGTTTTTGGAACACGTCGAGCTGGCTGTCAAAACCAACGAACTGATCCTCGTCCACACCCCGCATCTGGAGGACAAGTACAAGGGCACGCGGATGATTCTGGACATGCTGCGTTCGGATCGCCGCGTCGATCCCGGCCGGGTACTGATCGATCACGTCGAGGAACACACGGTCCGCTTGGCTCTGGATGCCGGGTGCTGGTGCGGCATGACGCTCTATCCGATCACGAAATGCACCCCGGCCCGGGCCGCCGACATCATCGAGATGGTGGGCACGGACCGGATCGTCGTCAACTCCGCCGGCGACTGGGGCAAGTCCGATCCCCTGGCCGTGCCGGAGTTCATTCAGGAAATGAAACGTCGCGGCCATTCCGAAGCAGCCATCCGCAAGATCGTCTTCGACAACCCGCTGGCTTTCTTCAGCCAAAGCAATCGCTGGGCCAAGGCGACCCCTCCGCAGTGGGGCGTCAATGGCGCTGCGGCCGCATCTCCGATGAGGGAAGCGGCCAAGGTGTGACTTTCCGATTCCGGCCGATCAACGAGGCAAGGATCGCAGGTAGGCCCGGACGTCGGCTACCTGCGGACGGCTGAGCCTTTCCAGCGTGAACAGTGGCATGTACAGCCCATCGCGTTCCGTGCCTTCGCGGATGAAGTGATGGAAACGCCGGTCGTCCTGGAGCAGTGCCTTACCGCTCAGGCTGTTGATGACATTGCCATGACAACCCGCGCAGGCGGATTCATACACGAGTCGGCCTCGCTTGGCATCGCCGACGATGCGGGAGCCATCGGCGTAGAAATCCGTGTCGCCTTCGCAGCGCACCGGCACCTGACCCTTGGTCGCCGCCGAGACGGTCAGCAACCGACGGCGAATCTGGGCCCGGGCTGAAGTGGTTTCCGTCAGGTTTCCGCTGTTCAGGCTGCGTAGCAGGTTGTCGAGTTCCTCCGCGGAGAAATCAAGATCTCGCAGGCGAAGTTCCAGTTCCCAGTGATAGGCGAGCAAGGCGTCGAGTTCCCACTCCGTCGGATAACGACCACCGCTGCAAAACCGGCAGCAGACCTGGATGGCATCAGCGAGGCGGAACGGGTTCATCGGCTTGCCGTCGGCCAGGGTCTGGTTCCGATAGCGGGCGTAGTGGCCGTTGTAGAAGCTCTCCCGATTGACCGCGCCCCACAGCGTCGTACCAGTGGTCAGCCGCAGCGTGGCGGAATCGAGGCGGGCCGGGTCGGTGGGGCCGAGCTGGCGGATAAGCCGTTCTCGCGTCTCGGGGTCTTGGACCGTCAGCCGGACGTCTTCCCGCTGGACGTTGTGGCAGTGCAGGCAGCGATAGCGTTCCGAGAGGGGCCGAGACAGGATCGCACCTTCCGGCGGATCGCTGACCTGGCCCGACTCCACCAGTTGCCTGCCCCAGCGGACGTATTCCTGCCAAGTGTAACCGCGACCGGCGACGGCCTTGCGAACCAGCTGCTGCTCGAAGCGTGCCCGCTCGTTTTTCCCCAGGACCACGTCCACCGGCGACGAAGCGGTGAAGGTGGAGGAAGGTACCGCGAGGACCAAGGGAAAACTAAGCCGCCAAAGCGCCGGTGCCAGTACCCCGAGGGTGAGAAACAGACCCAAGCCCCGCCTCATCCATGACCAGTCATCTGCGCGCATGATGCACCCGTTGTCAGTCCGCGTCCCGATCCGCCAAGGAGGTTCGGTCCAGCGGCAAAGGCATCCTACGCCT
>JANWWR010000195.1 GCA_025055835.1 Gemmatales bacterium
AAAGGATCTGGCCGCTCCCTGGCGGTCGCGGCTCAGAAAAAACAAACCCGCGGGGAGCAGGAGTCCTCGCAACGGGCAAGGCAGTAGCGGGGGCCGGATTCGAACCGGCGACCCGCGGCTTATGAAGCCGCTGCTCTCACCGCTGAGCTACCCCGCCAAGGTCGCTTGCTGGCCTCCACCACTTGGAAGCCAAGCCAGACAACTAGTTCCATCCTATCCCGACCACAGCCACTCAGCAAGGAGGAACGCCTGAACTCCGGCCGTTCCTTCAAGAAATCCGGGTGTCTGATCCTTCGCATTACCAAGGACTTACGGCACATCTGCCTTGACTGTCGAGCACTTTGTTTCAATCCGCTCTTGCCAGACCCGCGCTGTGGTGATACGTAGTCATACTGTCGGTATGCCATAGTATGACTTCGGAAAGGCAGGTGGACTATGCACCCGGCGCGGCTCTCCCTCCTCCGCAAGGGCTTCACGCTCATCGAACTGCTCGTGGTCCTTGCCATCATCGCTCTGCTCATGGCTCTGATCCTGCCAGCCGTTCAGAAGGTACGTGCCGCGGCCGACAAGATGCGCTGTGGCAACAACCTCAAGCAACTCGGCATTGCGTTGCATCATTACCACAATGACCATCTGCGCTTTCCCGGCGTGGGCACGCCAAGCCAATGGGCCTTTTCGGTGCAGGCCCGAGTCCTGCCCTACGTCGAACAGGACAATCTCCAGAAGCTCATCGACTTTTCTCAGCCTTTGATGCTTGGATCAGGTCCCCGCATGACCCTGAATCCCGTTCAAATCCCAGCCGCCCGCACCAAGGTCCCGTTATTTTTGTGTCCCAGCGACGGGCAGGACCCAATTTTCACTCAATACAACTCGGCCGTCTGGGCCGGTGGGAATTACGTCGTCAATGCCGGAACTGGAACCGGTCACAATTATGATGCTCGCTACCCCACCGATGGCATGTTCTGGCAGGACTCCAGGACCGCTATTCGGGATATGTATGACGGATCGTCGCACACTCTTTTAATGTCTGAGAGTTTACTTGGGCTGGGCTTCAATACAACCGGTCCTGCCCCCGTCGATCCCAAGCGCCAACATGCCAACGCTGGCTCCTTCGCCCGTCCCAATCCCAGCGGTCAGGGAACCATCCCACCACTTGATCCTTCTCATTGTGCCGCGGCCTCGTCGTGGGGTGGCGACCGCTGCGCCTCCTGGATCTGGGGGTTGCAGCACCGCACGCTCTTCGACACGTTTCTGCCTATAAACAGCACGATACCCGATTGCTCCGCCCACGGAATGGGCTGGTACGCTGCCCGCAGCATGCACGTTCAGGGAGTGAATTGTCTGTTTGGTGACGGCAGCGTCCGCTTCGTCCATCAAGGCATCGCTCTTGATTTGTGGCGAGCCTTGTCCACCCGTCGTGGCGGCGAGGTGACGCCCGATTTTTAAACCTTCCGCTCACAGCAGCGCCCCAGGCACTATATTTTCAGGAGGACCTCAGTCATGACCGACCGACGCTTTTTGCTGCTTGGCAGTGTGCTTTTTCTAACGCTGATCGGAGTGCTGACAATGGCAGGCGCTAGCCGTGCAGCCAACCAGGCCACCGTGACGTTGACGCGCCTGTTCTTCCAGGACCACAGCGAACGCGCCCTGCGCTGGGCCGACGTAACCCTGGATGGGAAGGGACGTCTTGGTCTGTCCCGCGTCAGCGAAATCGCAGGCTTTAAAAAACTCGACATCGCCAAGCAGAAGCTCGTCCAGATGGGCGAATCCCACGGTCTGCTGCTCGTGGGCGTTCGAGACGAAGACGACGGACAATTTGAAAGCGGCTGGGTTCTGATTAACTCGGGGGTGACCCACGAAGACCACGGGGATCACGGACATTGGCGCTATAAGCGGAAGCCGTCCGTGGTCGATTCGCGCTTGGATAAATACCAAGGTAATCCGGCACATCTTTATATTTACGATGGCGTGTTTTATCTCGCCAACGACAAGCTGAATGGTTACACCCGTATTGATCCCGGAGAGTATGAGGCGAATGATCAAACCAAGCGCCTCGGAACGCCGCGGTTCATTTCAGGCGGAGGCAACCATATTACCCTGGCCGTGGTGGAAAACCGCGTCGGCTATTCCTGTTGGATCGACGGCGGCGGTCCGAATAAGGGTCGGGTGGACGTGACGCCTGTTAACGGAACCAACACCTCTGCTCCCGCTTACTCATTTTATCTCCCGACCGGTGCAATTCACGGAGCCATTGCCAATTCCGGTAAGGTCTTCTTTGCTCCGGCGGATGGCATTTGCTGGGTCCATGCCGATCTCAACGCGACTTTAAAGCCCGAGGAAGTCAAGGTGCATCATATCCCCTTGGGATCGTATGAAGACCGGCCCCTGCGGACCGGGGCCTTCGTCAACCACGAGCATTATGTCATATTTGTCACGGGGCGCGAGTCGAGTGCGGCCTTGGTCCTGTTGAATGCCCGGCTCGATAATCCCGAGCCGATCGTTGTGCCGATTCCCTGCAAAAAGGAAAACCGGCTGGTTTCGCCAGCGGTGGTCAGGACCGCTCGCGGCCGCTCGCTGGCTTTCGTTTTTCACGATCACGACAGGTCTGTGCAGGCCGAGGATTTTCTGACCATCGTGGACCTGGACCCCAACCAGGACGGCCACTGCGCGGACGCCAAGATCTTGCGGACCATCCCGGTCGGCCCGAGCCTGGTCGAAGGTCATTTCGGCCATCACGACATCGCCTTCGACGCGGATAAGCGCTGGGCGTTTTTCACGAATCCGGGAAGCGGGACGATCAGCGTGCTGAGCCTGGATGACTTGACCATCAAAGGCGAGTTCAAGGTCGGCGGTGTACCGACTCACATCATCGCACGAGGCGGAGCCGAAACGGAAGACTGAAAAGCCTGCCATCCAGACCTGATGCCCGAGCTCCGGAGGGCGTGGCGGACACGAGCCGGTTTACTGCGGGAGGTAAGGCCCGCATCCCCAGACCCGGAGGTGTTGTGACCACGCCCTGTCTCTTACACCGGGCCTGTCTTCGGAGCCCCAGCCCGGTTCTCTTGCAACGCAAGGGGGCGAAGGCTAGCATATCTCAGACTCTCGCCCTTGTGCCCGGCTTCTCGCCGGGTTGCGCCCGACGGATCGGTATGCCGCGGAGACAGGGAAAGCACCGATCCGGAACACCTGGAGTCGAGGAGGTTATGGAGAAGGCAAGCATCTTCGTCGAAGGGGAAAAGGAAGCCCACGTGTACAAGTGGATCGAAAGCGAAAAGGCCGGAAAAGACCTCGGTGATGATGCCATTCGCCGCTGGGTCAAGGAACACTGGTGGGGCTACCTGCGCGCGCGCTGGATCGAGCATCTCCAGGGACGCCGCTTCTGGATGGAACTGGACCGCAATGATTTCGGCCTGCTTCAACGGGAGTTCCGGGAGGACCAACTGCTCCTGGACTGTATCCTCGATCGGATCAAGGCGGGCTACGAAAACCTGGACATCCTCTTGTGGGCCAGAACGTTCGGGATGCCGATGGACCGCGTCTTCTACATCCTCGAACGGATCGACATCAACAGCCGTCGGCTGGCCTGCAAATTCGCCTCGCCTTCGTGAGAGTTTGCGGAGAATTCGCTGGCCCGCTTCGCCACGACGGCTGACGTCCGTTTTTCGTGATCTTTTCCACCTCCGAAAACCTTGCGGGTCGGAGCGGTCCTAGCGAAGAAGGTCCCTTCACATTTGCACCTCCCGCTCGGGAACGATAGCTTGACCTCTCCTGCTCCGTTATTCTGGGAAGCGCCGCGGACTTCCCCGAATCCTGCGCTGAGAACTCGCTGGAGGACGTCCCATGCCGATCCCCGAAGCGATGCAGATCCAGGTCAGCTATCAGCGGCTCCTCGAAGCCATGACGGCCTTGTCCCGCCATATTTGCAATGGCCGGGCCGACCCCCGCTGGACCCAGGAACTGGGGCGTCTTTTGCAGACCTTCTGCGACCGGCTCACGACGCACTATCAACTCTTGGACTTTGATGCCGAACTTCAGGAAGTGGAACAACGCGCCCCCCGACTCCACGAAAAGCTGGTCAATCTTCAGCGGGAAGCGCGATTGATCCAGCGGGAGGCGACGGCCCTGCTCCGCGACTTCGATCCCCAGAAGACCCGGGTTCCGACCGCATTGATCGACCGCATCCGCACACTCTTGAAGTGGATCGAGGACCACGAAGCACGCAAGAACCGCGTCGTACTGGACGCTTTCTACACCGAGGTCGGAGCCGTGGACTGAGGTTTGGGAAACGCGGTTCAATCAGCGCGACTGGCCAGCAGAACGCGCTGGCCCATGAGCATGCGGACGCTGACGTTAATGACCATGACCACCGCCAACAGCACCAAGGCCGCCGCCCACGCCTGCCGTTCCCACTCGGCATATCCGCTCCGGGAGTAGTAAAAGATGTAGTAGGGCAGGAATGGCGTGGGCTGGCTGGGAGACTCCGGCCAGTAGTTGCTGTTGTACGCGGTCAACAGCAGCGGAGCAGTTTCCCCGGCGATGCGGGAAATGCCGAGAAACACGCCCGTCAGCACCGCCGGCAGGGCCGCGGGGAGAGTGACCCGGAGGATCGTCTGCCAGGTGGTCGCCCCCAAGGCCAGGGAGGCGTTGCGGAGCGAATCGGGGACCATCTTCAACGCCTCTTCCGTGGTTCGCATCACGATGGGAATCATCATCACACCCAAGGCGAATGCTCCGGCCCAGCCCGAGAAATGGCCCAGAGGCCGGACCAGCAGGGCGTAGGCGAAGATCCCGATGACGATGGAAGGCACGCCGCCCAGCAGTTCGTTGATGAAGCGGACGACGGGTCCGAGACGGCTATTGCGATACTCCGCGAGGTGAACGGCGGAGAGGATCGCTAAAGGAACGGCGAAAGCGGTCGCCAGACCGACCAGCATCAGGCTGCCGAGCATGGCATGGGCCAGGCCGCCCCCCGGTTCGCCCGCCGGAGCTGGCAACTTCGTGAAGAAGTCCCAGTTCAACGCCCCGATGCCCCGGTACAGGATGTAACCAAGAATCAGAAGCAGCGGTCCGATGGAAATGGCCAGGCAACAGGCCAGGATCCCCGTCATGATGCGATCCGTCACCCGGGCCAATCGCCGGGGCTGACGTGGCACCGTCACGGTTGGTCGGCCGTTGGCCGTGGCTTCCCTTTCCAAAACTGTCCGGTTCCGTCTTCTCAGCCAGTCCAGCCACCCACGGGCCGAGCGCACCTCGCTGACCCGCCAAATCAACACCCGGGCCAGCACGTTGACCGCGACCGTGACCAGCAGCAGGATCAATCCCAGCTCGACCAGTGCCGCCCGCTGCAAATCTGTTTCCGCTTCGTTGAGTTGATTGGCGATGACGCTGGCAATGGAATCGCCCACGGCGAAAAGGGAGAAATTGATCTCCGGGCGGTTGCCGATGAGCATGGTCACAGCCATCGTTTCACCCAACGCCCGTCCCAAGGCGAGAAAACAGCCGCCGATGATGCCGGGGCGAGCATAGGGCAGAATGACCGTCCAGATCATGTGCCAGCGTGTGGCACCGAGAGCGAGGGCGGCGTCGGCCTGGGAGCGGGGGACGGCCCGGCAGACATCGAAGGACACCGCGGCCACGTAGGGCAGCACCATGACGGCCAGCACCAGCCCGGCCGTGAAAATGCCCATGCCGCCGGTGTTCGGCACCTTGAGGCCAGGAATCACCTGGCCCATCAGATCGAAAAGGTTCTGCACGACCGGGGCCAAAAACATCAACCCCCAGAAGCCGTACACCACGCTGGGGATTGCTGCCAGCAACTCGACCAGGAAGGAACCAGGAGTGCGGATCCAGCGGGGGGCGATCTCGGCCAGGAAAACCGCGGTGCCGACGCCGAGCGGAACCGCGATCGCTAACGCGATGGCCGACGTGGCCAGCGTCCCGAAGATGAACGCCAACGCTCCGTATTGATCCGTCTGCGGGTTCCACTCCGTGGAGCGGAAGAAATCCCATCCGGTGGACCGGATCGCCGGCCAGGCCTCGATGACGAGGAAGACACCCAGCAGAATGAAAATCAAGACGACTGCCAGCGCTGCGCCACGGCAAAGCCAGAAAAAGACAACATCGCCCAAGCGTCGGCGGGGAGGCGTGCTCCGCTCCGGCGGCCCGGACGCTGACAGCACGGCGGCAGGCGGTCCCAGTCCTTGTTCCATGATGCGACCTGGTGCTCGTCAGGAAAAGTCGTGGCTGTTCTACTTGGCGACCTTGATCTCGTCGAGTTTTCGATCGGCCCGACTCCCCAGTTCCTCGGGCAAGGTTGCGTAGTGCAGGTCCTTGCAGTACTGCTGGCCGTCGCGAATCGCCCAGCGGAGAAAGTCCACAATGGCTTGTCCCTTGGCGGTTCGGCTCTGGTCTCGGTACAGCACGGCCCAGACCGCGCCGCTGATGGGGTAGCTTTCCGCACCGGGCGCGTCGGTGATGGAGAAGCGCAAATCCTCGGGGATGGTGGTCAGCGAATTGCGGGCTGCCTCAGAAATCGACTCCATGCTGGCCGTCACAAACTGCCCCTGGCGATTTTGCACAGCCCCGAAACGAAGATTCTGGTTCAGGGCATAGATCAACTCGACGTAGCCGAGCGCTCCGGGAGTGCGGGTGATGTGTCCGGCCACGCCCTCGTTGCCCTTGTGTCCGATGCCCACGGACGGCCAGCGAACGCTCGTTCCTTTGCCGACGGTCTGTTGAAACTCGGGGCTGACCTTACACAGGAAGTCGGTGAACAGATACGTCGTACCGCTGCCGTCCGAGCGATACACGGGAGCGATGTTCATGTCCGGCAAGGCGACATCGGGATTCAGCGTCTGCAAGGCGGGATCATTCCACTTCTGAATCTTGCCCAGATAGATTTGGGCCAAGATTTCCCCGGTGAAGCGGATCGGTTTGTCGATACTTGGCAGATTGTACGCCGGGACCACGCCGCCCAGGGTCAGCGGAACGTGGACCACCTCGCCACCGATTCCCGCTGCCTTGGACAGCTGCTCCTCGTTGAGCGGAGCATCCGTGCAGCCGAAGTCGATGGTCCGGTTGATCATTTGCTGGATGCCGTTCCCCGAGCCGGTGGAGGAGTAATCAATGCGGACGCCGGTCTTGTCCTGATACACCTTGGCCCATTTGGTCATGAGCGGGTTGATAAACGTGGAGCCGCCGGCGTTAATGCGGATCGACGCCGTCTTTCCCGACGAGTTTCCTCCGCCGCATCCCCAGATGAGGCATGCTCCCAGCAGCAGACCGCTGACAAGCACCTGACGCATCGGATTCATGGGGCGTTGCTCCAGACAGCTTGGGTCGATGCACTCTGTGGCACGGATTCGCTTTCACTCCGGCCCAAGCCGGATGGCAGGAACACTGCGCAGCATAGACTTTCTTCCGGTTGTAGCCAACGGGTTGCAGGGCAAGTTTATGAGATCTTCACATTCGCTTAGTGACGGAAAGAAGCACGTCAAAGTAGCAACTAGCCGTGTCGAGAAGCGGCAGTTAAGATAGGTCGCATCCGTCCCGGACGGAGTGACATAGGGCTGTCCCAAAAGCCGGGGAACAGGTGACTCATGCGCACGCTGGGTCCGCTGAAACTGGTCGATTGGCTGCTGCTCGTCGTGGTGTTGACTGCCGCCGCAGCCCTGCGAAGTTACTACATTGTCGAGTTCACCGAGCGGGGAGAGGCCGAACCCTCGGCCGTTTACCGCGTCCAGAGCGATCCGACTCCGCTGGATGAAACCCATGTCGCCTCCCCGGCCTTTGTCCGGTGCAGGGAATTCCTGACCAAGGTGCTCGAGGAGGAGGGAGGCGGCCAGATTCAGCCGCAGGCGGCGATTCGCTGGCTGCACGTGGTCCTCGGTACGCTCACGGCGGGTTTGTACTTTGCCCTGGGACGTCGGGCCTTCGCCAGCACCCTGGTGGGTTTGCTGGCCGGTTTGTTCGTAGCCGCCGATCCGTTTGCCATCATCAACACGGGCGAACTACAGGATGGCACGGCAGCATCCTTTCTGCTGGCCGTCGCCGTCACGGCGGGTGCCACGGCTGGCCAACGAGCCGGTGCCATCAGCAGCATCCTCATGGGGCTTGCCTTGGCGGGTCTGGTGCTGCTTCGACTAGCCCTGGCTCCTTTCGCCCTGGTAACGCTCATCTGGTTCCTGTACCGAAGCAGTAACATCAAACAGGGTTGGCTGACGGCTCTGCTGGCGTTCCTGGCCTTCGGAGCGGCCGTCGGTTCCTGGATGGGCAACAACTACCAGCGGCGGGGCGAACCGTTGCCGATCGTGGACACCGTCTGGTGGCACCTGTGGCTGGGCAACAATCCGCAGGCAACGGGTGGTCCGTTGCCCGCATTCGCCGCACCTCGAGACGAAAAACCCGAACCCGACAAGCCTCAAGGGCAGATTCCCGCGGATGAAAAGGCCCAACGCAAGCCGGCTCCCATCCCCCACATGGGCCACGAAGAACTGGCTCGAAATGTCCTCGACGAAGTGACCAACCATCCCGTCGAAACCGTCGAGCGCCGGGTCCTGGCCGCGTTGTGGTTCTTCACTGGCAATATCGAGGGCCAACGTTTTGCCATGTTCGCCGAGCCGGTCCGGCAGCCGGGGGAGGAGCCGTTGCCCCACCTCGGCGATGTCTTGTACTGCACGCTGATCGGCATGCTGTTCCTGGCCCTGATCGGCTGGCGCTGGTCCTACGTCTGGCGGTACCACTCGATGCCTTTGCAATTGGCGGTCTTCTGGGTGCCGCTGCCGTATCTGCTAAGTCATGCCGAAGCCCTGCACGGTCCGCGGCTGCCATTGGACGGGGTGCTGTTGACGCTGGGGGCGTTTGCGGTCTGCTGCCTCGTGCCGGGTCTGGGAGGTCGCTTACTCCGGGGCGAACTGCCAGGCTCAGCCGAGGCCGAGACCACCCCTCAGACGCCGGCACCGGCTCGCTTGTGAGTCCGTGTGTGACATGGCTTTGTCACAGCCCTCGTCCGGCAGCCGATCTCCTCAGCTTTCTCAGCTGGCGTTGTCCAAACCAGTCTTAGCGATTACAACGGCTGCCATCCCCAGGCGGATCGCCGGTCGCACCGGTCCGCCGATTCATGCTCTCGGCATCGAGTGCGCCCAAGCCCTGGGCACCCGAGGAGTCACGGATGGTTCCTCCCGATCTGTCCGTCTGCATCGTCAACTGGAACGGAGCGGAATACCTCCGCGGCTGTCTGGAGTCGCTGATTCTGGCCGGTCGGCATGTGCGTCTGGAGACCCTTGTCGTGGACAATGCGTCCACGGATGGCTCGGCGGAACTGGTCGAGAAACTGTTCCCCGACGTGTTGCTGGTCCGCAATCGCCGCAACCTCGGCTTCGCCCGCGCCAACAACCAGGCAGCCGAACTGGCCGGCGGCAGGCATCTGCTGTTTTTGAACAACGACACCGTCGTCGGCGAATACAGCCTGCGTGACCTGGTGCGATTTCTCGACACCCATCCGGAAGTCGGCCTGGTCGGGCCGCGCCTGATTGGCAGGGATGGGCTTCCACAGCGTTCCTATCGCTACCGTCCCACTCCCGCCGCGTTGATGCATCGCATCACGCTGCTGCGCTGGACGGGGCTTTTTCGTCGGTCCTATGAGGCCTACCGCCGTCGCGAGTTCGACCCGAGCCAGACCCGGCAGGTCGAAGTGCTGTTGGGAGCAGCGGTGGCCATGCCGCGGGAGGTGTTTCACCAACATGGTGGCTGGGACGAAGGCTTTCCCTTCGGCCTGGAAGATTTTGATCTCAGTACCCGGGTGGCCGCCACGCATCAGGTGGTCTATCTGGCCGGGGCCGACATCCTTCACTTCGGCAAAATGAGTTCTCGCAAAAACAGCGGCTTCGCCTACACCGGGGTGGAAGCAGGATATGCCCGCTTCTTGCGGAAACACTATTGGAGTGCGGAGGCGGTTGTCGCCTACAAGCTGCTGGTCCTGGTTGACCTGCCTTTCGCCATTCTCTCGGAATCCCTCAAGGGGCTGTGGCGGCGTCTGCGGCACGGTGCGGCCGATCCTGGCAGACCGCATTCGGAAGTCTGGCCCATGCTCTGGTTCGCCACCGTCGGTCAGCCGATCTTCTGGCGGACTTGAAATGTTATCGTTCTGACCCACGGTGGCCCGTCTGAGCCGGGCTTCCTGAAACATCGGTCTGAAGCAGCGTGGCCAGGGCTTGGAGCAAAGCTTCCGTTTGGAGTGGCTTGGAAAGCGAGACGATCTTGCCTTCATCCGTCTCGCCCTGCCCGGTGTCCCTGGATCCCAGAAGAATCACGCCCAGGTCCGGGCGAATGGAACGCGCCTGCTTCACCAGCTCTCGGCTGCAAACGTGGGGTAAGGCCGCGTCCAGCATCATCGCTTGGATCGGCTCGGGATGCCGCAGACACAGCAGCAGTGCTTCCCCTGCCAAGCGGGCTTCCAGAAGTCGGAAGCCTTGTTCCTCCAGCAATCGCCGGTAGAAGGCACGAAGTTGGTCGTCTTCTTCCACGATCAACACGGTGGCGGATTGGCGGCGGGTTTCGGTCAAGCTGACCGGCAGCTCGATCTCCGGCACGGTTTCTCGACTGATGGCGAAGCTGAGTGTGATCGCCAGCCCGTCATCCATGCCGGATTCGATGTCGATGTCACCTCCGCACTGCCGCACGATGCCATACGCCCGGCTCAGTTCCAGGCTGTCCTCGAGGCGAAGATCGTCCGTGACAGCAAATGGTTCAAAGATCCGCTCGAAAGTCTTGCCATCGAAAGAAGGACCGGGAACTGAGACATGAACAACGACACGATCGCCCGCTGATCCTTCTGGTTGACCGACCTGAATGCCGCCGTGACTCGTCACCATCGGGTGCATCGGAGTGGCGGGGCTGGCACGAAGTACGTGAACCTGGAGCACCGCTCGGGTTCCCGGGGAAGATCGGCGGGCAGCGAAACGAAGCAGAGCGGTCAGTGCTGGTCGAAGCTGATCGAGGTCGCCGACGATAGGAGGGAGGTGTTCGGGACATTGCAGGTCAACATGGACCCGTTCCAGGTTGCCCGCCCGCAGCTGCTTGATCACGTCCTTAAGCAGCGCATTCACATCCACGGGGACCAGATGAAGCATCTGACACGAGGCGAAGGTCGCGAGTTCCCGGACGAGTTGGCTGCTTTGTTCGACGGCTTCGCTGAGGCTGTCGAGAGCATGAATGCCGAAATCGGATGCCCCGACCGTTCCCCGCAACAGGCGAAGATGACCCCGGCCGGCGAGTACCAGAGGATTGAGACGATGAACGACTTCGGCGGCGAGTCGGGCTGCCGCTTCCCAGCGGGATCGTCGGGTCGCACGCTGATACCCCTGGTGCTCCTCGGTGACATCCACAAACGTGCTGAGACAGAACGGCTTGGCTGGCGAATTCGGCTGCGTCAACGCTACATGCACCCGAGCATGACGCCACTGGCCATCCTGTCTCTGAAAACGCTTCTCGATGCGGTACTCGTTTCGCAACCCGTCGGCCACTTCGAGAAACAGTTCCGCTTCGCGCGCGGCGTCTCGAGGATCGGTGAAGGCCGTGATCAGCCGCACTCCCAGGAGGGCATTCCGGGTGCGGCCCAGGAACTGCTCCAAGGCCCGGTTGCATGCTTTGACTTTGCCTTGCAGGTCGAGGACGGCCCAGGGGAGGGAAATCGCTTCAAAAGCGTCCAGAAGGTTTTCAGCATCGTTCATGGAATAAGGACGAGAACAGGCGGGCGGCTTTGGCCGACGCTGGGGTTCTGTTGCCGACCCGACGCGGATTTGGAAACGCCTTGCGATTTCGTCCCGGCCACTATATCCGGCACCCAAGGCTTTCCGCAGCCTTCCTGGCAGATTACGCTGCGGGGAAACGGCGAATGTGTTCCACTTCTGTCGCCTGGTTCGGGTGTAGGGACGGCGCGGCCAAGAGGACGATCCCTCGCTTCAAGGATTGGCAAGGAGGAATTGACACAGCCCTGTCAACAGTTCACCAGCGGAAAAGGGCCGTGCCCCAGGCGAGACCGGCCCCGAAGCCGCTCATGATGATGAGCTTGTCCCGTCCGACCAGGCCGGCTCGCACCGCCTCGTCGAGGGCCAGCGGAATCGAGGCGGCGGATGTGTTGCCGTAGCGATCCAGATTGCAGAAGACCCGTTCCCGAGGAATCTTCAGGCTGTCCATCGCCGCGTTGATGATGCGGATGTTGGCCTGGTGGGGAATGAAGAGGTCCACGTCCTCGATGGAATAGCCGGTGTCGGCAAGAACGTCGGCCACGGTGTCGCAGAGGATGTTGGTTGCCCAACGGAACACTGCTCTGCCGTCCATTCGCAGGAAATGCAGTCCCTGCGAAAGCAGATCCGCGCTGGGAGGCAGACGGCTGCCGCAGGCGGGACGGTAGAGGATGCAACCGCCCCGGCCGTCCGATCCCATGCTGTAGCTCAGGATGCCGTGATCTTCGTCGTCGGGAGCTAGAAGCACCGCTCCGGCGGCGTCGCCGAAGAGCGGGAAGGTCTTCTGGTCGTGGGGATTGGCGATGCGGGAGTTCGTGTCACCGCCAATGATGAGGGCCAGTTTGCTGACGCCGGCCTTGATGTAGGTCGCTCCTGTCACCAGGGCGTACATGAATCCGGCACAGGCGGCCTGCAAATCGACGGCGGGACAGAGCAGCCCGAGTCGTTCTTGAACAATGCAGCCGGTCGAGGGAAAGCTCATGTCCGGCGTGTAGGTGCCGATGATCAGCAGGTCGATGTCTCCGGGGTCAATGCCTGCCTGATCGATACAGGCCCGGGCCGCCTCGTAGCACAGGTCGCTGGTGGCCTGATGCGGCAAGGCGTGACGCCGCTCCTGGATGCCCGTTCGCCGAATGATCCATTCAGGATCGCAGCCGTAATGTTGTCCGAGAAACTCGTTACTGATGACGCCGTCCGGCACATAGCTGCCGGTGGCGATGATGCGAACGCCTCGAAGTTGCCGACACCGCGGCCGGCGGCTGATCAGTGCCGCGCTCTCTGCCACGAGCTTGCCGTTGCTTTCCATGTCAGTCGTAACTCTTGGTCGCGTCGATCCGTTGGTCGGAAGATTTCACCTGTTCAGGTTCCCCAAGGATGAAGGCATTGTCATCAACACCGGCGGGGAAAGCAATAGGCACGGCTCCTTCCGCAAGAGAAACACCGGCTTCGGCTTGAGGCGTTCAGGGATCACTTCCTAATCACCATCCGAGGGACGATCCACACCTCGGCTTCCCGGCTCCGCCTGGATCACATACTGGAAGTAAGCCGTGAGAGCGCAAAGGCAGCGCTGGGTGTTCTCCAGGCGGATGGTGCCGTCGCGGGGCGAGTCGTGAAAGGCCCCATAGAGCCGAGGGCCGTACCACGGGGCAAAATGCTTGGTGTTCGCCGGGCCGTACTGAAGCGTGGTCAGAAACTGGAATCCCCGCTCGCCAGCGTCCCGGTAGCGGCCGAAGCGTTGCAGATCTGCCCCGGCCCGGACCACCCGGCAGGCCTCGCAAACGGCCTCGATGCACAAGGCGGAATCCGCCGCAGGTTCGACTTCGCCACCGGCTTTACTTGGACTGGTTCGGAAGCCGCCCTGCCAGGCGGGCCGACGGGGATCGGGAGGATATTGCAAGGTGCAAAGCCAATCGGCCAGCTCGCAGACGTTTTCGCTCAAAGCCTTGTCTCCCGTCCGGGCATGCAGTTCCGCTCCGGCACAGATCAACACGCAAGTAGCGTGAGGGAGGCGGTTCTCCTTCCAGGCTCGGAAGGCCGCTGTGAATCCATTGCGGGCCGCTGCCATTCGGCCCGGTTCGGCCTGCCGACCGGAACTGCGAGCCAACGCCAGAATTGCGTTGGCCGAGTAAACGGCTGCATCCGCGGGAGACGCCGCCGACTCCTCTCCGTCATCGGAAACGGCAAAGCTGCCGTCCTTCCGTTGCTGCTTCTTGAGAAAGTTGGCCAGCTGGTCGGCCTGTTCGAGCAGGTCGGCTCCAGGCTCGGGCAACTCGTGGATGGCGAGAACCAGTAACGCGGCTGCCCCCAGGCGGTTGGTCTGTGACGATGGCGGCACAGTAAAGCGGACGGAGGCATCCTGCGGATCGGTCCGGGTCATGGTCAGGAGGCTGAGGATCGCCTGTCTGGCCCGAACGGCATAGCGCTCGCTGGCAAAAAAGCGAGCCGAGCGGGCCAGTCCATAGGCTCCTTGGATCTGGCGAAGCAGATCGTCTTCCACTTCGGCATCCAGATCGGGACGCAAGCCGGGGAGAAAAGTTCCGTCCGCTCGATTGGCGTTCCACAACCACTCCGCCGCCCGCCGGGTGGACATGAACAAGGCGTGTTGGAAAGGTCGAAGACCTGGCGGAGGCGTAATCTCTTCCGCATTTCTGCCGGCAGGAGCGGGTGGCTCCTGGGCCGTGGAAAGATTGAGGACTGTCCCGCAGAAAAGGACCGCCGCTAACGGCCAAAACCCACGCCAAGGCTTCCATGCGCTCATGGTCATCCCCTCCTTGCTTAGACCACCAGCGTCACATCGCCGTCAGGAGGATTGCGACGCCGCTCCGACCGGTTCCTCGCTGGGGGCTTCCTGGCCCGGCAGCAGAATGCGGCTGATTTTCACGGTGGTGAACAACTGCTTATGGCCGATCCGTCTGCGGTAGTTCTTCCGTCGTCGGAAGTGCTGGATGTACAGCTTGGTGCTGGGATGATCGACGACCTCCGCGACGATTCGCGCTCCGGCGATATAGGGACGGCCTATCTGCAAGCCTTCCCCGGCGGAAATCAGCAGCACCTTGTCGAATTCCAAGCGACTGCCGGGGTCCAGGTCCCGATAATCGAGACGCACCAATTCTCCTTCGCTGACCCGATACTGCCGCGATCCGTCCTCGAATACGGCGTACATATTCTTCTCGCTTTCGGCCTGCCGACACTGGATACCATGTTCTGCTTAAGTTAGCAAGCGATACCCTCTTCGGCTACCGAGTCAGAGGCGATCCAGCGGGGCGAAGACGCGGATAATGGCACGGGCCGTCCGCAGGCCGTCCACGGCCGCGCTGACGATCCCCCCCGCGTAGCCGGCCCCTTCGCCGATGGGGTACAGACCTTTGATTCCGAGGGATTCGCGGCTGTCCGGATCCCGCGGAAAGCGTACCGGCGAACTGCCTCGGGCCTCGGGACCCACCAGAGTGGCTTCGCCGAGGAATCGGCCCTGCCAGCGGCGATCCATGATCGGCAGACCCTCGTGAAACACCGCTGCCACGTTCTCAGGCAGCACCGCGTGCAGGTCGGTCGGTGCCAGGCCGCGCGGATAGCTCGACGGCGGCCGTCCGTGAGTAGCCCGATTCGCCAGAAAGTCCCTGGCCCATTGGATGGGACAGGCGTACTCCTCCCGGCCGATGCGATAGGCGATTGCTTCATACCGTCGCTGTAAAGCGACACCGGCCAGGACGTGGTCCGAACCGAAATCTCGCGGTTCTATCGTGACCACCAGGCCGCTGTTGGCAAATGGGGAGTCGTGCTTCGACAGGCTCATGCCGTTGGTGCAGAAGTGGCCCGGTTCCGAAACACTCGGCATGATGTAGCCCCCGGCGCACATGCAGAAGGTGAACAGGTCCGCGGGCCTGTCCCGGCCACCAGTGCGAGCCACGAGGCAATAATCGGCAGCCCCCAACCGGGCTTCCAGACGTTGCGGGCCATATTGAACCCGATTGACGATCTCCTGCGGCTGCTCGATGCGGATGCCGAACTGGAAAGGCTTCTGCACCATCGGGACACCCCGGCGATGCAACATCTCGTAGGTGTCGCGAGCACTGTGCCCGATCGCCAGAATCACCACATCCGCGGGCAGATAGCCAGATGAAGTGACCAGCCCGCGAACCCGACCCTCGGCGAGATCAAGGTCTTCCACGCGGCAGGAGAAACGGAATTCGCCACCGAATGACTCGATCCTCTGGCGAAAGGCCTTGACCACGGCGGGAAGACGATTGCTGCCCAGGTGAGGCCTGGCCTCGTACACGACCGACGGTTTGCCCTTGCACTCGGCAAAAAGCTCGAGCACCCGGCGGACATCCGGGCCGGACAAGCGGCAGGTCAGTTTGCCGTCGCTGAAGGTTCCCGCTCCTCCTTCGCCGAAGAGATAATTGCTTTCCGGATCGTGGGGTCCGCCGGCATCGAAGGCGCGGACATCGCGGATGCGATCCCGCACCGGCTTGCCCCGCTCCAGCACCAGCGGTCGGTAGCCGTGACGGGCCAGGAAATACGCCGCCGTCAGCCCGGCGGGTCCGGAACCAACGACGACAGGCCGATGACGCAACAGAGCGGAGCCCGGCTCCGGTTCCTGGAACCGTTCCTCTTCGTAGATGTCCACCCGAATGGCGGGATGACGTCGCCGGAGCTGTTCTGCCAAGCGCGGCTCCTCGGCCGAAAGCGAAATCGCGATGGTGTACACGAAGGCCAGATCGTCCTTGTCTCGGGCATCGAGACTCTTGCGAAGGATGCGCCAGGAACGCACCTCACTCGGAGGCACGCCCAGCAGCTTGGCGGCCAGTTCCGCCAGGGCCTGCTCGTCTTCGTCGAGGCCGAGTCGCAGATTGGCGAGTCGCAAAGCCATCAGTTCGGCCAACCGGAGTCCATTTGCCGAAGTTCACGCCGTGCAAGCTGGCAACAGCTTCACGAAGTGATCATACGCCTTATCCCAGGCCTGAGATTCCTTCGGCTCGAAGGTCGCCAGCGGCCAGGAGTTTCTGACGATCTCCCGCGCTTCTTCCAAGGACTTGAGTTCGCCCAGGCCCATAAGCTGCGTGACAGCGTTTCCCGCTGCCGTTGCTTCCACGGGACCAGCCAGCACGAGGCGATTGCAGACATCGGCCGTCAGTTGATTCAGCAGGCGGTTCTGGCTCCCGCCCCCGACGATGTGAATGGTCTGGATGCGGTTTCCCGTCAATTCTTCGAGCCGTTCCAGCACCCAGCGGTACTTCAGAGCCAGGCTTTCCAAAGCACAGCGAATGACTGCCCCCGGCGTTTGCGGTTCGGCCTGACCGGTGCGACGACAGAAAGCCGCGATAGCCGCCGGCATATGCTCGGGCAGCAGGAACGCGGCGTCGTCCGGATCAACGACCGGCCCCCGGGGCGGAGTCTCCTCGGCCATCCGAACCAGATCGTCGTAGCTGTACGACCGGCCTTCCCGTTCCCAGGCACGCCGACATTCCTGGACCAGCCATAGACCCATGATGTTCTTGAGCAGCCGAGTCGTGCCGTTGACACCGCCTTCGTTCGTAAAGTTGTACCGCAAGGTGCGGTCGTCAATGACCGGCCTTGGCGTCTCCACCCCCATCAGCGACCAGGTGCCGGAACTGAGGTAGCACCAGTCCCGCCCTCGCGCCGGCACGGCTGCCACCGCCGCCGCCGTGTCATGCGTGGCGGGAACGACCACGGGGATTTCCTCGGCCACGCCGATCTCCTGCTTGACGCTGTTCCGCAGGAAACCGAGCCTGGTCCCCGGTTCGATCAACGTGCCGAGGATCCCCGACGGCAATTGGAAGTCCGTCCATAACTGCATGGCCCAGGTCCGCGTGACGGGATCCAGAAACTGGCTGGTGCTGGCGTCCGTGTACTCGTTCCGCTTCTCCCCGCAGAACCAGAAATGGAACAAGTCAGGCATGAAAAGCAGATGCTGAGCGGCTTCCAGGATGGGCGAGCGGTCCCGCTGCAAGGCCAGGAGTTGGAACAATGAATTGATCCGCATGAACTGGATGCCCGTCTGCCGGAAGATGGTTTCCCGCGGCACCCGACGGAAGGCTTCTTCCAGGATGCCCTCCGTGTGCGGATCCCGGTAATGCCTGGGATTCCCCAGAAGCACGTCGCCGCGGCCCAGGAGAGCGAAGTCCACGCCCCAGGTGTCCACCCCGAGACTGGCCGGGACGCCGTGCTTGCCAACCGCCAGGCGACAACCTTCCTTCATCTCCTCGAACAGGCGAAGCACATCCCAGTAGAGGTGGTCGAGAACACGAACGGGTCCGTTGCGGAAGCGATGCACCACGTCCAGGTCGAGCCGTGCTCCGTCGAAAGAGGCGACGATGGCCCTTCCGCTTTCCGCACCGAGATCGAATGCCAGAACTCTCTTGGCCATGATGACGGGCACCCGGAAATGACTCAGGATCGCAAGACAACCAGCGAACCAGGTTTAACCGGCCTGATCCCACATGACTTTGACGAAGCGCAGTCCCTGCGTGTAGACCTCGTCGGGATGCGGGAACAAGTCGCGCCAGACCTTGGTAGCGGCTGCGAGAGCAGGCAAGGCACGGCCAAACGCCTCGATGGTCAGCCAGCCGTCATAGCCGCCCTTGCGGAGCGTCTGGAAAGTTTCCTTCCAATGGACCTGGCCGGTTCCCGGCGTGCCCCGGTCGTTCTCGCTGATGTGGACGTGAATGACCTCCGACAGACACCCGCCCAGGGCCTTCTGAACGTCCTTCTCCTCGATGTGGGCGTGGAAGGTGTCGTACATCATCTTGAAGTTGGGATGGCCGACGGCCTGCACGAGGGCCTTGGCATCCGCCGCCGTAGTCAGGAAGTAGCATTCGAAGCGGTTCAGATACTCGATGGCCAGGCGGACGCCGATCTGCTGGCCGTACTCCGCGGCGGCCCGCAGGACCTCGACGGCTCGCTTCTTTTCGTCGGCGGTCGGTCCTGTGCCGGAGAAGTGCCCCAGGGCGGAATGATAAGGCCCACAGAGGATTTCGCCGCCCATCGCCGCCACGTTGGTCAACGCCCACTTGATGTGGTCCAGAGCCTTCTGCCGAACCGCCGGGTCGGGACTGATCGGGTTGTTCTCGACGCCGCAGACCGTCACCGCCGTGCAGGCCAGACCGAGCGACTTGAGTTCCTTTCCCAAGGCCCGATAGTGTGCTTCGTCGCCCTCGAAGACGGGAATCTCCACGCCGTCGAAGCCGGTATCTTTCAGTTTCCTCAAGAGCGGATAGTGTTCCGGCGTGACGTGGGTGGTCCACAGCAGCAGGTTCATGCTGGTGCGCATTGCCGTTCCTCAACCTCTCCAAGGGGCGTTGCCAGGGATGCGTCCGGTTTGGGTAACGAATATACCGTGCAGACTGGGAACAACAACCATCTGAGCCGAAAAAACCGTTGCCGGAAATGAAACAGGCCGCACCGGAAAGCCGCTGCTTGCTTTCCGATGCGGCCTGGAATCGGTTTGCTGGCAGGACCGCCGAGCCGCTTCGGCAGTTACTTGGCCTTCTTGCAGTTGGGGCCTTCCTTGGGTTCCTTCTTCTCGGTGATGTGAGCCTCGCCGCCGATGGCCTTCAGTTCTGCCGCTTTCTCGGCGTTAATTTGCGTGTAGTTGCTCCACTGGGATGGCACGTTGGCCTCGGCGAAGATGGCCGATACCGGGCACTCCGGCACACAAGCCTCGCAGTCGATGCAATCCACCGGATCAATGTAGAGCATGAAATCGTCCTGGTAGAAGCATTCGACCGGGCAGACCACGCAGCAGTCGGTGTACTTGCAGTCGTAACACGGCTCGCAGACCACATGCGTCATGACGAAGCGATCCTTTCTGGACCCTTGGCGGGGAACCGAGATCGGCCCTGACCCGTTTGACCCCTTCGGTTCCTGCCCGCCTTATGCGACTTGGATTGACCCTCCCCTCTCCAACCTTGGCTCAGGTGCGGAGAAGAATTCCGAGTATCCCTATCACTTCTCTTGTGGGCTGTCCAGTGATTCTTAGCGGAGATTCGGCCCGCGACCTGGGTTGATCTCTTGTTCCGGGCACGGTTGACCCGCGCCGACTGCTCCCATAAGATTTCCTGCTCTACCAACGACGGAAAGCCGCGAGAGTACGCGGAGACGATCAGCGCACGAGGAGTTCGATGGTTCGCAAGAAACTGGGTCGAGGTCGCAAGAATCGCTGCCGGTTCTGCACGCCGCAGGGCTGTCCCCGGCCTGCCTTCGTGGACTACAAGGACGTGCAGGGCCTCAAGAAGCTGTGCACGGGGCAGGGCCGGCTTTTCAGCCGCAAACGCTCCGGCATCTGCGCTGCCTTCCAACGAGCCGTCAGCGATGCCGTCAAGCGTGCCCGCTACATGGCCCTTCTGCCCTACGTCGGCGAGTAACGGCCTTCGCCGCCTTCCTTCCTCGAAACTGCAAGTCTAGTTGTCCGCGCGGGGAATCGGCATCGGCAGCGGGTTGGCCATCAGTTGGAAATTGCCTACTTTCATCCCGGCCAGTTGTTTCTGGACTCGGGCCAGTTCGGGATCGTTCGGGCCTTCAAAATCGCCGACGGTGACGAAACTGGTTCCGTGGGAGTGGAGGATGTAGGCGTCGAAGCCGAACTTCCGATCCCGCAGCAACTGGGCCAACTCCCGTGCTTCCTGAACGGGGTTGCTGCCGCTCCGCAGGATCGGGCCGGTTTCACTGCTCCACGGATTGAGGCGGTCGAAGATGCTGGGCTTGGTGCTCGGCCCGGCCGGTTGTCCGCCGTGCACGCTGACCAGCAGTGTCCACTTGCCCTTGGCCTTGACCAAGGTGAAGGGGTCCGTGGCGTTGAGATGGGCGATCAGCTTGTCTTCCTCGGATAGCTCGGACAGATTGATCGCCTGAGGCTTCTCCCCAGGCAGCAGCGGATTGCGGACGACGAAGGCCCGAGAGAACTGGCTCACTACGCCGGCTTGTCGAATCTTTCCCCCGTCAAGCCAGTTCGAGACGTTCTTGCGGAACTCCGGCGTGGCGATGAACAAACCGGGTCCGGTAGGCACGCTCTTGGGAGGCTTGAGTTTCTTAATGCGTTCCAGTTCCTTCGAGGCGGCTTCCATCGTCTTGTAGTGGCCGACCAGCACGCAGTACTCATCCACGATCCGATGCTTCTTGGCCGGGGCGTTGTTGTGCAGGCGCTTCCATTCTTCCAGCATCCGGTCGCGCTCGGCCCGCTCCCGCTCGGATTTGCTGAACCAGTAGGCCTGGAGCTTGTAGTCCTGGCGAAGTTCCTCGGTCAGCCGCTTGGCCAGGGCTTCCGCCTCATCCCCGACAAAGCTGGCGACGAGGATCATGTACGGTCCGTCTCGTTCCGACAGCTGATAGTCATCCTGCCGTGCCGTCAGCGGTTGAGCGGCGGAGGCAGCAGCTGCCAACAGTACGGTGATCAGCGCGGGAAGAAAACTGCTTCGGGACATGGTTCTGGTCCTCCTTGACGCCGCCGAGGCGAAGCGCTTGCGGTCCGTCCACGGCCGATTGGGTCGGCCTCTTTAGCAGATTGTTCTGGGCGCGTCCAGAGGCCATTCCGTCCCGAAGGCGGCTCGCTGGAGCTGGGAAATCTCAAGGATGCCCTGTTTGCCCAGATTGAGAAGTTGTTCCAGCTGCGGCAAGCTGAAGGTGGCTTCTTCTCCGCCGGCCTGCACCTCGATGACCTCCCCGCTACCGGTCATGACCAGGTTCAAATCCACGTCCACATCCTTATCTTCGGCGTAGTCCAGATCGAGCAGGGCGAGACCGTCGCGAAGGCCGACACTGACCGCCGCGACATTGCTCCGCACAATCTCGTTGACTGGGCAAGGCAGTTGATCGCGGAGGGAGAGCAAGGCATCCAGCAGGGCCAGGAAACCGCCGTTGACGCTGGCGGTGCGAGTGCCGCCGTCAGCTTCCAGAACGTCGCAGTCGATCCACAGGGTGCGTTCGCCCAGCTTGGCGAGATCCACAACAGCCCGCAGACTGCGACCAATGAGCCGCTGAATTTCCACGCTCCTTCCGTCGATCTTGCCCGAGCGATCCCGGGCTTTCCGGGGCCGAGTGCTGCCGGGCAGCATCGCATATTCCGCCGTCAGCCAGCCCTTGCCGGTGCCGACGAGGAACTCCGGCACGGTCGGCTCGACGCTGCACGTGCACAGCACCATCGTCCGGCCCATGCAGGTCAGCACGCTTCCAGCTGCCTGACCCGTGAAATGCCGCTGGAAGCGAAGCGGCCGAAGAGCGTTGACAGGCCGGCCATCGAGTCGTTGCAGTTCCATAGCTTTTTCCGCGGAAAAAAGGCAGACGCGCCGCGGAAGCGCTCCGGAGAACGGAGACCGCAGTCCCAGCGGCTGACCGCCTTTCCCTGCCACGGTACACTGTCAACATGAGCACGGCAACGAGGCCTGCCTACATCGTGTTCGACATCGAGACGATTCCCGACGGTGAACTGCTGTCCCGTGTCCGCTATCCGGGCGAGGACCTGACGCCGGAACAGGCGGTGCAGCGTGCTCAAGAGGAAGAGCGGCAGCGCAGCAATGGCGGGAGCGATTTCCTGCCGCTGTCCTATCAGATTCCCGTGGCCGTCTGCATGGCTCCCATCGGGGCCGACTTCCGCCTCCAGGGATTGCATTCCCTCGACGAGCCAAACTACCGCACTGCCGTCATGGTGCAGACGTTCTGGAAACTCATCAACCATCACGGGCAAGCCAAGCTGGTGACGTTCAACGGCCGCTGTTTCGATCTCCCGGTGATGGAACTGGCCGCATTCCGCTACGGTCTCAATGCTTCCGGGTCGTTCGGCGAGGCCCGCAAGCGGTTCGGCGAGCGACATATCGACCTCCTGGAACTGCTGACCAATCACGGAGCGGTTCGGCTTGCGGGAGGGCTGGATTTGCTCTCGAAATTGCTTGGAAAACCCGGCAAGGTCGAAACCAAGGGAAACCAGGTTTACGACCTCTATCGCCGTGGCTGTTTGGCCGAGATCAACGCCTACTGCTGCTTCGATGTGCTGGACACCTACTTCGTTTTTCTCCGTTCCCGGGTGCTGGTCGGGGCGTTGACCTTGGAAGCGGAGCAGACAATCGTGCGGGAAACCAAGCACTGGCTCGAGGAGGAAGCGCGAAAGCGACCGGCCTTGCGGCCTTATCTGGCCGCCTGGGGTGACTGGAAACCGTGGCCGTGAGGGCAACTCGGACAGGGCTTGACCCCTGCCTGCCGCTGGGCTGGACGGTCAGGGTTGCCCGTTTTCAGCATCGAGATCGCGGTCTAGTTCCTCGTTCAGACGTCGGGCCATTTCCCGCGCGTTCGACGGGGTCACATCGTCGGGACGGACCAGGACGGGCACCGGCTTGAGCTTGGGAGCCTCGATCATTTCGTGTTTGCGGTCCAGGAGCGTGCAGCCCGTCGCTGCCAGCAGAGCCAACGCGAGGAGAGTCGGCCAGGGTTTCATCTCTCAGTCCTCCCCTCCATTCGGGCTGCGGGCCAGAATGCTGCGGATCTGCTCCTGCGGTTGTTTGCGAACAGCGGTCTCCTTGTCCTTCGCCTCCTTGGGGGCCGCCAGACGAGCGGCGCTGAGCGAGTCATCAATGGGCAACAGGCTTGGGACACGAGCTTGGGCTGTCCTCTGTTCGTAGATGAACCAGGCCCGCTGTTCCAGCAACTGGGCTTGCTTTTCAAGTTCAGCATCGCCACGGACAACAGCGGCCTCCCGCAGACGGTCGCAGACCTCTTGACGCCTCAGGAACTTGGCCTGCTCGTCGGCAATGAGACGGGCTCCATCCATGCCGAGCGGAGCGCTGACCGGCTTGGCCTTTGAAGGCGCCTCCGAGGTTTTCTTGGCGGTGGATTTTGCGGTGGTTTTCGGCTCTGGCTTGGGTTCGGGCTTGGAATTGCCGAACGGCCACAGCCGGGACCACCAGCTGCCGGACTCCTTCCGGGCCTTGGCTTTGGCTTCCGCGGCTGCATCTCGAGCGCTCTGATAGGTGTCTCGCTCCGCGGTGAATGCCATTTCCGTGGCAATTCCAGCCAGGGCGAGACTCGCCAACAGGGTTCCCAGCCAAGCCCGCAGCCAGCCACCGCACTCCTTGCAGGGCATGAACAGTCCTCCCCCTGGGAGCAGCACCGCTTTCTACCCCCGAAGCGGTTCCGTGTCCTTCTATGTGCGAGACGGGGCCATGCCAAAGCGGAGCCGGTTTGTCCAGAGCAATTTGCTGTTGGAAGCCAGAATGGCGATACGGAGTGTCTGCCCCGACCTTCCCTCGTCACTCCCGGACTATCCCAAGCCGCAGGATCGACACTTCTGGCATACCCTGTCAAATCTTCGTAAAACTCCGCGGTTAGATGCTTGCTTCCCGATTGATGCTACGGTAGAACACTTGCCATTATGGGACTCTGAGGGGCGAAACCCGGGTCGTGCTGAGCGCCCCTGAAGAGTCGGTTCAACCCGTCCACAACAGGGCTTTGCGGAAAGGAGCGAGGGAATGTGGGAATTCTTTCAGGATCCACCGTGGTGGTTCTTCGTCGTGATGGGCCTGATTCTGGCCGGACTCATCGTCCTGCTCGTTGTCATTCGCAAGAAGCAAGCGGGCGAATAGCCTGATATTTACGGCAGTACGGCGAGCGGGGGATGCCAGTCCCCCGGTGGGGCGAGCGGGGGACGTCAGTCCCCTGTGTACGGCGAGCGGGGGACGTGAGTCCCCCGGTAAAACCGGGCAGCTAACGCTGCCCGCTCGCCACGACGACGCAGCTAACGCTGCCCGCTCGCTGTCTGAAGCAGCTGCCCGCTCGCCATGTCTGTCCTACGCTGCCTGTTCACTGACGCGGTCTGCCGAATCAGTCATGCGACAAGACGCGAAACGGTCCACGGGCGAACCCTGTGGACCGTTTCCTTTTTACGTTTTCGCTTCCAGAAAGCTTACGGAGAGCGTAACCGGCTTTGACCCTCGGCCCAGTCGCCGACCGTCACCGGGATTTCCAGCCGCTTGCCGTTGCGGACGATCTTCAGCACCACCGTCTTGCCTGGCGGCGTGGAACTGATGAGGTTGATGAGATGGTTTTCGTTGCGGATCGTCACGTCGTCCACGGCGATCACTTGATCGCCAACCTGGAGTCCCGCTGCGGCTCCCGGCGTGTTCGGATAGACTGCTTCGATGAACGCTCCCAAGGCATTGTCCAGTCCGCGTTTCAAGGCCTCTCCCGGTTCCAGGCCCGGGGCCAGCTGGATGCCCAGATACCCGCGGGAAACTGTGCCGCGCTCCAGCAATTGGTCCACGACCCGTCGGGCCAGGTTGATCGGGATGCTGAAGGCGATGCCGCTGTTGCTGCCGTTCGGCGAGGCGATGGCCGTATTGATGCCGACGATTTCCCCGTTGAGATTCACCAGCGGACCGCCGCTTGAGCCGGGGTTGATGGCCGCGTCGGTCTGGAGGAAGTCCTTGATGCGGATGGTGCTGCCGAGGCTGATCTGACTGCGTTGCTTGGCACTGATAATGCCGTGCGTCACCGTCTGGTTCAGGCCGTAGGGGCTGCCGATGGCCAGCACCCAATGGCCGACCTGCATGCGGTCGCTGTTACCCAAGGGAGCGGCGGGCAGCGGACCGGACTCGGAGAGAACCAGCACGGCGACATCGGTTTCCGGATCGGCCAGGACGCGGGACGGCTGAAGGATGCGGCCGTCGGCCAGGTGAATCACGATTTGCCGAGGCTCCGTGCCGGCGACGACGTGGTTGTTCGTCAGGACCATGTACTCCCGCCGGCCCGGCCACTGCACGATGACACCCGACCCGGATTCCTCGACCATCCGCTTTTCCGATTTCCCGGCGCGCTCCCCGGGTTTGCGGGCCTCGACGTAAACCACGGCGGGGCTGACCTTGCGGGCCACCAGTTCGAAGCGCTCGCTGATCTGCACCAGGTCGGTGACGATCGGCGTATTTCCGCTGGGGCCTTGGGCATAGAGCGGAAACGGGGACTTGCCAAGCAGCCAAAAGCCCAGCAGTCCCCCGCTGAACGAACATCCAGCCACCAGAAAAATCCAGCCGAGGCGTCGGAACATAGCGGCCTCCGCAGTGACAACGGACTCGCGCCGACCAGGGCGAGACCGAACCGACACAAGGAAAGGCACTCCATTGTACCGGGTGCCAGGAGGGGCAGTCGGTCTGGAAAACGCGAACGGCCGGAAGGATCTCGGGGTCCGACCCCGCACAATCCCTTCCGGCCGTTTTGCTGACTGCTTCAGAATCGGTGCCGCGAGCTGTTACCGACCGCTGCTGCTGAGGTCCATCTCGATCTCGGAGATGTCGACTTCCTTCTCCTCCATCGAGCTTTCCGTCTCATAGACTTTCGACCAGTCGGCCGAGCGTCGCCGGTCGTAAGCAGACGGATTGGCCTCCAATTCGCGCTGGCAGTCGATGCAGAAAGTGCTGTAAGGCAAGGCGTTAAGGCGAGCCACCGGAATCCGCTTGCCACACGCCTCGCAGATTCCGTAGGTACCCTGCTTGAGCCGCTGCAAGGCTCGTTCGACCTGGGCCAGTTCCCGAGCTTCCAGCTCCGCCAGCTGAGAACTGATCTCCCCGCTGCCCGTGTCAAAGGCGAAATCCGCCGCGTCCCCGCTCAGGTCGCCCCGCACCGTCGAGCCAAGCTCGTTCAGTTCCCCGGCCAGAATCTGCCGAAGGGCATTTCGCCGCTCCAGCAATCGCTTGTGTAACTTCAGAAGTGCGTCCCGTCGCGCCATGTCCTCTTCCCTCCTGTTCCCTCCCCGTTGCCGCTTCACGATCGGGGGAAGTTCCCTGCTCCGTTCCAGACTCCGAGCGCCGCCCTCAGGCGGGGCCTAACCTAGCAAAACTCGTGCCGAAACTCTGATCTTTCCCGATTCCGTAGCTTTACCAACACGTCCTGCTCGTAAGCATACCACGAAAACCACTGATGCCATGAGAATTTACCATTCACGGACAATTTCGCCCTGGGCGTCCCGCCCTTCCCTTCCGGATTGCTCAATTTTGCGCTACCTGTTCGATTATTAGTCAGCGACTTGAGCAATTCCGGCACGGTCGGGGCCGGATTCAGCCGATTCAACCTGAGGAAACCGACTATTTTGGCAGGCGAATCAACCGGCGAGACGTCCGTCCGCCTCTTCCCTGCTGCCGGCTCAGGCTTAGGACTCTCGTCCGTGACTTGGGTTCAGCCGCATTACTTTGAGGCGCAAGGCGGGCAAAAGGGTTCAAGAAAATGAGCGATTTCGCCCACCGGAATGGCTCCTCCTCGTTCGCCTGAATTCACGGAGCTGTGGCGAGGCCGGTACTAAGCTCGGTTCGCAGCCACCGGGAGACCTCCCGGGCGGCAAGGCGATGGCCTGATTTGCTGAAATGGCCGTCGTTGCGGATGAATGCCTCTGGGCCCGCTTCGCGGAGGGCCGGGAGCAGATCGAGCACGGGTACCTGCCGCTTTGCCAAAAAATCCGTCAGTCGCTGCTGAGGCAAAAGCAGATCCAGGTCTTCGTCTCGCCAACCGCGGACTACCATCGCCTGGCGGCGTAATTCGGCGTGAATTTGAAATTCGTCCGGGATGAGGACGAAGGCCACGGGCACCCCGTGGTTCCGGCAGTCTTGGATCAGGTCTTCCAGGCAACGCTCCACCATCTCCCAGCGTCTGCGATCCTCGGCTGTTTGCTTGGCTCGGCAGACCGCCAACCGACCGGCCGTCAACTCCAGATAGGTCTTCTCGGAGAAGCCGACATTCACTCCCATGCGGTAATCGTCCGTCGTAGCGGCCTCCGCCTGTCGCCAGAGTTCCTGAACCAACCGACCCAGGCGACGGGCCAACAGTTCGGTGTACAGTGCGTCGGGATGGAATTTCGTCAGCTGCGGCGAAGCGATCCGTTCGGTGATGTCGTTGCCGATGAAAACGGGTACCAGGACCATGCTCGGCTGATACTGCCAGACCAGGGAGGCGAGGAGATCCCGATACTCCCGCGGCCCGGTGCCGCAGACGCCGAAGTTGCACACCTCGACCCCAAGCTCTGCTTCCAGGAGGGTAAGCCAGTTGTCTTCGTAGGCCACGGCCACGCCAACAGAGAACGAATCCCCCAGGGCGGCGATGCGGCGGCGGTCGGGGGTCGGTTCGAGGGTCCATTCTGTGTCGGCAAAGCCCAGGCTGTTGGCTCGCAGGCCGTTCGGATAGAGGCCCGGTTTGAGGCGGTAGCCGGTGGTGCGGTTGAGCAGCAAG